>JBILOU010000124.1:0-3556 GCA_044374295.1 Flavobacteriales bacterium
GCGTATTACTGTGGCGTACAACCCGACATGGATAAAACAACGATTAAATGAACGAGGCAATTTAGACTCTCTGAGGAAGGACATCATTATTCGCGCAGCAGCTGGATATTACTATCAACCACCCTTCTATCGTGAAATGCGCGGATTCGACGGGCAGGTGAATCCGAACATACGTGCGCAAAAGAGCATTCACTATGTCTTGGGTGCAGACTATGTTTTTAATTCATGGGGACGTCCATTCAAGTTAGTGACCGAATTGTACTACAAGAAAATGGACAACATCATTCCATACGAATTGGAAAATGTTCGTCAGCGTTACTTCGCGGTGAACAGCGCAAAAGGATACGCTTATGGAACAGATGTCATGGTGAATGGTGAATTCATTCAGGGCGTGCAGTCGTGGTTCCGCATGTCTTACCTGAAAACCATGGAAGACATTAACAACGACTCGTACAACATTTACTTGAACAGCGACGGCGATACCATTTACAACGGCTATACCTTGAATGATGTTCCTGTAGATTCCATTACGCAGTATCCTGGATACGTTCCTCGACCAACCGATCAACGCGTGAGTGTCTCACTCCTCTTCCTTGACGAAATGCCGAATCACGAGGAGTATAAGGTTATGTTGAATTTTTATTTCGCTACCGGACTTCCATATGGAACACCGGATCAACAGCGTTACAACGACGTCTTCAGAACACGTTCATACTTACGTGCAGATTTAGGGTTATCTCGAGATATGTTCGTGAAGCGCAAGAATAGGTTCTTCGATTCTGGAAACATAGCCCTTGAAATCTTCAACCTCATGGGCGTAAACAACATCATTAATCACCAATGGATTGAAGATGTAAACGGCAGACAGTACGGTATTCCAACTTACTTAACCGGACGAAGAATTAATCTTCGCATGACGCTTTCCTTTTAGCAAAGACCAACAAAGTTGGATGACACAACACATTGTGATGACGGCGAAGCCGATGACCACTTCGTTGATGACGCTCCGCGATGAAAGTTTCTGATGAGCGTCCGCGAAGCGATCATCGAATGGATTTCGTCATCACCAAAGGTGTCATCGCGTAGCGTATATTTACCCTATGAAAAAACTTCTAATCCGAACCGCCATTGCGCTTGCAACACTTGCGCTCTTATGCCTTGGAGCAGCATATTTTTGGTTGAAGAGTAGCCTTCCCGTTTATTCAGGCGAAAAGAAATTGACTGGTCTGCACGAGCCAGTTGATGCGTATTTCGATGAATACGGAATTCCACATATCGATGCGAAGAATTCTGAAGATGCCTATCGCGCGCTCGGCTATCTGCATGCTCAAGAGCGTTTGTTTCAATTGGAATTGCTTCGCAGAGCCGGTAGCGGAACACTTTCCGAAATCATTGGTGAAGACATGGTAAAGGTCGATCGAATTTTCAGAACGCTCGGTGTCTCGGAATACGCGAAAACTTCCGCAGCGAATTTTCAAAAGAATCACGTCAACGATGAAATGTCGAAAGAAGTGAACGCCTACATGGACGGTGTGAATCAATTCATTCAAAACGGTCCAACCCCTCCTGAATTCGCCCTGATGGGAATTCCAAAAAGAAACCTTACCGTTGAAGACATGTTCTGCATTAGCGCTGCCATGAGCTTCTCGTTTCAAATGGCGAATAAGACAGAACCCGTTATGACGCATATTGCGCTTACCCACGGAGAAGAATACCTCTACGATCTCGGACTTCATCACGACTCTACCGAATCTGAAATTCGTCACTTTGATAGTCGCGGAATCGATTCAAGTTTAATGGAATTGAATACTTTATTTCTCGAAGCAGAAGAAGCACTTCCCGTTGCACCCTTCGATGGCTCGAACTCGTGGGCTTTGGCAGGAAGCAAATCGATCACAGGAAAACCAATCTTCTGCAACGACACGCACATTGGCTACGCCCTTCCACAAACGTGGTTTGAAGCGCATGTGAAATGTCCCGAGTTCGAAATAACCGGACACTTCCTTGCAGGAATTCCATACGCACTTGTTGGAAGAACTCCCAATCACGCGTGGGGCGTTACCATGCTTGAACACGACGAAATGGATTTCTATGCTGAAAAAAGAAATCCGAATAATCCGAACGAAGTGTGGTACAAAGGGCAATATGTTCCGCTTACGTTTAGAACGGAAGAAATTAAAATAAAAGGAAAAGAACCGCTCGTGCTTCAAGTGCCTGTTACGCCGCATGGTCCAGTGGTGAACGATGCTTTTGTTGGAATGAACAGCTCTACTCCCATCTCTATTTCTTGGGTGTACACCAAAGTGGAAAACAAAACATTTGAAGCCTTCCGCCAAATGAATCTTGCGAAAGGCATGAACGAATTCGAAGTGGCACTTCCGCAGATTCATGCTCCCGGACTTAGCATTAACTACGCAGACGCCGAAGGCAACATTGCCTGGTGGGCTTGCGCGCATCTACCCAAGCGAAACCCAAGTGTAAACTCATGGGTCATTCACAACGCGCGAGATACCACCAACGAATGGAAAGGTTATTATTCCTTCAAAGAGAATCCAAGATGCATTAATCCTTCTTGGGGATATATCTACAGCGCAAACGATTGGCCCGGATCACTTTCAGACGGAACCTACTATCCGGGATATTACAAACCACAATACCGAGCCGACCGCATTCGTGCATTACTAGAAGCAAGCAATGAATGGACTGCTGAAAAAATGAAGTCAGTTCTGAACGATATTACTTCAACCGTTGATGCAAGTATGTTGAAAGAACTCGAGCCCATTGCAAAGAAGAGCAAGTACTACGAAGACGTTGCCCCTGCTTTTAATTGGGATGGTGCCTATGAGCCAGAAGCCATGGGCCCTGTGCTCTTCAACAGATTCCTGTATTACTATTTGAAGTTCGCTTGCGAAGATGAAATGGGAAAAGACATCTTCAAACTGTTCTTGGAAACACACCAAGTTCAACGCACGCAATTGGATTTATTCCACAATGAAAAGGCCGTTTGGTGGGACAATGTGCACACAAAGCACATTGAAACGCGAGAAGAAATTTTGATGAAAGCCTTCGAAACAGCAGCACAAAAACTCTTGAAGGAAGAAGGTGTGGTTGAAAAATGGGCTTGGAAAAAAGTGTGCAAACTTGAACTGAAACATCCGCTAGGGGTTGTTAGTCTCTTCAAGCCCTTCGTTAATGGGGAAGAATTACCTGTTTATGGCGGTAATGAAACCATTCATCAATCAGGTTTCAAACTCGATAGCACAGGAACTTATCATGTGCACTTCGGTTCGCAAATGCGCATTATTCATGACTTCGCGAATAACGACAGCTGGAATATCAATCCAGCCGGACAAAGCGGACATCCGTTAAGCAAGCACTACCTCGATCAAGCAGAGCTTTATCGAACTAGACAATTCAGACACGAGTGGAACGATTGGGAGAAAATTAAGACTTTCCCGAAGTTGCGCTTATCTTAGACGCCTCAATAAATAGCATATAAAATGAAGAGATTATTCATTGCTGCATTTGCCCTTTTCATCGGATTAGCCGCAACAGC
>JBILOU010000125.1:0-3529 GCA_044374295.1 Flavobacteriales bacterium
CACGGAAGGTGATCAAGCGGTTGTTTGGCGCGGTCCAATGGCTACGAAAGCTTTGAATCAAATGATCACCGATGTTGAATGGGGAGAATTGGATTACATGATTGTTGATCTTCCTCCGGGAACGGGCGATGTTCATTTAAGCATTGTGCAAACGTTGCCAATTTCTGCTGTTGTTGTGGTGAGCACGCCGCAAGAGGTGGCTTTAGTAGATGCCCGTAAGGGAATAGCGATGTTCCAATTGCCTGCGGTAAATATTCCAGTATTGGGATTGGTAGAGAATATGTCTTGGTTCACGCCTGCAGAACTTCCTGAAAACAAGTATTTCATTTTTGGAGAAGGTGGAACGAAGCGCCTTGCAGAGAGTTTGAATCTTCCTGTTATTGGAGAGATTCCGTTGATTCAAAGCATTCGCGAAGCGGGTGATGTTGGAAGACCATCGGTTCTTCAAGACAATACTACTGCAGCGCGCTATTGGCAAGCATTTTTAATTAACTTTGAAAAGGAATTGCGCTTGCTGCCATTCCGTAAACCTGCAACCCAAGAATAATATGTTACAAGATTCATTGTTTCAACGTGTGAACGAAGCGCTTAATTCAATTAGACCTTATTTGGAAGCAGACGGAGGTGGAATTGAGTTGAAGGAAGTGACTGCTGAAATGACTGCCTTAGTTGAGTTGAAAGGTGCATGCACGAGCTGCAGCAAATCTCACATGACTATGAAAGCAGGTGTTGAAGCCGCTATCAAATCAGCAGTTCCAGAAATAAAAACAGTAGTTGCGCTGTCTCAAGCATTAGAAGAACCTGCAGCTTTATAAGCCGTAGTAGTTCTTTCTCGTTTCTTTTACTTGTTCGTTTGCTAGGTATTCGTCGTAAGACATTCTCTTATCGATAACACCTTTCGGAGTTATTTCAATAATTCTATTGGCTACTGTTTCAGTGAATTCATGGTCATGCGAAGTGAACAGTGCATTGTGCTTCCAATCTTTCATGGCGTTGTTGAAGGCCGTAATAGACTCGAGGTCTAAGTGGTTCGTAGGCTCATCGAGCATAAGGCAATTCGCATTCGCGAGCATCATGCGAGAAACCATACAACGTACTTTTTCACCACCAGAAAGAACAGAACATTTCTTCATTACTTCTTCGCCGCTGAACAACATTTTCCCTAAGAAACCACGAACGTATGTTTCGTCCTTGTCTGCAGAGAACTGACGTAACCAATCCACTAAATTGTCATCAGATTTGAAGAAGTCTTCGTTGTTGTTTGGAAGGTATGCAGTCGTTATTGTACTTCCCCACTCAACAGTTCCTGTTGTTGGTTCTTCCAAGTTATTGATGATTTGAAAGAAGGAAGTAATAGCGGTATGGTCCTTTGAAAGAATGGCTACTTTGTCTCCTTTGATAAGCGTGAATTCAACGTCTTTGAATTGAACACTTCCATCTGGATTCACCTTCGATAAATTTTCTACGCGTAAGATTTGATCTCCGCAATCGCGTTCAGGTTTGAAAATAATACCTGGATATTTTCTCGTGCTTGGTTGAATGTTATCGATAACAAGTTTGTCCAATAATTTCTTGCGGCTTGTTGCTTGTCTCGATTTGGAAGCATTCGCACTGAAGCGCTCAACGAAGTCTTGCAACTCTTTGCGCTTGTCTTCCATCTTTTTGTTCTGGTCGCTTCTTTGACGCGCAGCCAATTGGCTACTCTCGTACCAGAACGAATAGTTACCGGTATACAATTGAATCTTGCTGAAGTCGATGTCAACGATGTTGGTACACACGGCATCTAAAAAGTGACGGTCATGCGATACAACAATAACTGTATTTTGAAAATCGGCTAGGAAGTTTTCCAACCAAGAAATGGTCTCAACGTCTAAGTCATTCGTAGGCTCATCGAGCAACAAGATCTCAGGATTGCCGAAAAGCGCTTGCGCAAGCAATACACGAACTTTCTCTTTACCACTCAATGTATGAACCAACTCGTTATGCAAATGGTCTCCAATGCCCAGGTTACTCAACAATTGGGCAGCATCGCTTTCTGCGTTCCAACCATCCATCTCAGCAAAAATATTTTCAAGCTCAGCAGCTTTCACACCGTCGGCATCTGAAAAATCTTCCTTCGCGTAGATGGCATCTTTTTCTTGCATCACATCCATAAGCTTGCGGTTTCCCATAAGCACGGTTTGCAACACAGGGACTTGGTCGAATTCAAAGTGGTTTTGTTTCAACACACTCATACGCACACCCGCGTCCATGACAACCTTTCCGGTAGTAGGATCAATTTCTCCTGAAAGGATTTTCAGAAAAGTTGATTTCCCGGCACCGTTCGCGCCAATAACACCATAGCAGTGGCCCGGTGTGAATTTGAGATTTACTTCTTCGAATAATGCTCGTTTTCCGTAACGAAGCGAAAGGTTGTTTACTGATAGCACGGCGTATAATTTTAGCGGTGCAAAGATAGGCTTATTTTCGGAGTGTTATTTTTTTAGTTTCTTCGGTTTCGAAGTCATTTCAAATTCAAGAACTCCGCCTTGAACTAAATCTAAATGCGAGATTTGAAGTCCGATTTCTTTGCTATTCCATTTCACAGATTTCACATAAATGTTCTTGTCGTTCAGTTTGCTCGCTTTGATTAGTATGGTCTTTCCGTTTTCCAATTTAAGGAATGCCTCATTTACAAAAGGGGAGGCGAGGTCGTAATTTACACTGCCTGGACATGTGGGATAAATACCAAGTGCAGAGAAGACATACCAGGCAGACATTTGACCAGCATCGTCATTTCCACATAAACCATTGGTTTCGTTGGTGTAGAATTTATTCGCAATGGCATGAACGCGTTCTTGTGTTTTCCAAGGCGAAGAAGTGTAGTTGTACCAATAGGGAACGTGATGACTTGGCTCGTTTCCATGCACATAATTCCCCATAATTCCGTCGCGCGTTATGTCTTCGTTCTTTTCAATGTATTTGTCATCCAAGTGCATGGTGAACAACGAATCGAGATGCTCTTCAAATCGTTTCTTTCCGCCCATTAATTCAATCATAGTTGGAATGGCGTGTGGAATGTAAAGACTGAAATTCCATGAATTCCCTTCGATGAATCCTTGTCCATGCGTGTCGAGCGGATCAAACGGTTTCTTCCATTCGCCATTACTGAGTTTCGGTTGTGTAAAGCCCGTATTAGAATTGAAGACGTTGCGATACGATTCTGATCGCATGAAGTATTTGGCGTATCCCATGGTTACTTCCTTTTTGTTCGTGAGTGAAGAGAGTTGCGCAATGCACCAATCGTCGTAGGCGTATTCCAACGTCTTGCTTACTGATACTCCTGATTTGTCCTCAGGTACAAAACCAATTTCAATGTAGTCCTTCAAACCTTCGAAATAATCTACACATGCCGTTTGATCGCATGCTTTGTAGGCCTCTTTCAAATTGAAATTTCCAACTTGTTTCACTGCAGCATCTGCAATAACAGACACCGCATGATAGCCAGTCATGCACCAATTCTCATTGGCGTAATGACTCCACACGGGTA
>JBILOU010000126.1:0-3514 GCA_044374295.1 Flavobacteriales bacterium
CGGCGCGCAAGTTATGACGCACACGTTGTCAGGGTCGTCGTTCTTAAACGGAATGGCCAGCAACGGAACAGATAAGCTATGGGTATCTGATTTTTCGGCGAAGAAAATTTATGAATTGAATGTTGCAGATCTTGCAGCGCCAACAAGTTCAATTGTTGTTGCGAATACCACCAGCACACCGAACGGATTAACCTACGACGCGGCGAACAATAGATTGGTTATGGTTAGCTGGGGTTCGAACGCATCTATTAAAGCGATTGATTTAACGACATATACCCTTTCAGTAATTACGACTACAAACCTTGGAAACTGCGACGGAGTAGATCACGATTCTTATGGAAATTACTACGTGAGTTCTTGGAGTCCGAATGCCATTACGAAGTTTTCAAACGACTTCACCACAACTTCTACAGTTACTGTAACAGGCGGTGTTTCTAGCGCAGCAGACATTTGTTACGCGGAAGAAATTGACACACTTGCAATTCCATGTACTGGAAATAACGTAGTGAAATTTGTTGGATTCAATCCGTCATTTGTTGTTGAAGCAAATGCTTCTGAATTTCAAGCCTATGGTTTTCCAACGGAAGTGAAAGACATGTACACGGTTGGATTCGATTTACCACAAGCGGTAGACGTGAACATTCGCTTATTCGATGTGAATGGAAGACTGTTGAACGAAGTGATTCATCAGACATTTCCACAAGGAAACCATCAGGTTGTTTTAACAGAACTTCCTGCTGATAGCGGAATTTATTTTGTTCAGGTATGGGCCGGAACGCACCTTTCAGTGGTTTCATTTATTCGCTAATGAAAGCGTTTTTAGTTGGAAGCTTTTTGTTGTTTGGGTTGAGCGTTTTTGCGCAACCCGATGATTATGTAAACTCGCTTCCTTCGAACGATAATTCGAAGGAAAGCATGAGCGATCTTACGCACAGGGAACGCACGGTAGTAGGCGGTTCTTTGGGATTAGGCCTCAGTTCTTCGAACGGGTCGGGAATGTTTTTTGCATCGCTAACTCCGCTTGTAGGATACAGAGTTACCGAGAGATTATCAGTCGGCGGAGGGGTTAATTTTACATACTATAAAACGCGCCTTTACGAAGAGCAGATTTATGCAGGTATTGCTTGGGCAAGATTGGGACTGTTCAACGGCTTGTTTGCTTGTGCCGAAATTAATCAAGTGAATGCGCCAATTTATTCCTTCGGAGGAATGCAAAGAGAAACCTTTCCCTTGGTATTGGCAGGTGGGGGAATATCGCAGGGTATTGGACACGGATTAGGTACGTATTTCCAAATCATGTACGACTTTACAGAAGAAGAGCGGTCACCTTATGGACCGCTCGTCATTCGTGGAGGAATACTTATTCCGTTAGGACCAAAGAAATAATTACATTCCCAATTTCACTGCAATTTCTTTTGGAATTGCGTCTTTGTGAACGATCATGCAAACTGTTTTGTAACGGAAGTAAGGAACTGAAATGTATTGAAACCCTTCATTGGCAAGGCCTTCAGTTCCCCATGAATTTTTTACGAGGTAATACAAATTTCCTTTTTCGTCTTTTGCAGTTCCTGTAATGTGCATCAAGTGATCATCTGTTGTTTCGTAACTGTCGAATGCTTCTTGTCTTTTTGCTTGATCAATTTTTGGTTCATCTTGGAAGTTGTTCACGTATGCGAATCCTTTTCTTGCGTCGAATGTTTCTTCACTTACGTCGGCATCCCAAGCCACAGTGTAGCCTTTACTTAATGCTATATCTGCTACACGTTGAAACTCGTCGAGCGGAAGGTTGTAGTATGATTTTTTCGACCAGTTGTCTGGAACTTCCAACACGAAAGAGGAGTAGAAAGGATGGTGGGTGAAAGAAGTTAAGCACACATATTCTTTTGCGTTAATCTTCATAGCATCGCGGAATGAAGCGGGAGTGTATGATGCTCCATTGAATTTGAATTCTCTTGGAGCTTCTCCAATTTCGTTGTTCAACACTTCAATTACACTTTTTTGATAACTGTGGGTTGGATTTTTCATACCCTCATTCACAATGTATGTTAACTTCTCGTCGAGCGCAGTGTGGTCATATTCTGTTGTGCCTTCAACGAATCCAGAAAACGCCTCTTCAGGAACAATTCCAAATTCATCAATGATAGCAAGAACGTCGTGACTTAATCCGCCCGGACCGAATTGTTGTTTTCCTTGAAAGCGCACATAGCTCTCGGCTTTTTTCGGATAGGTCAAACGCACATTGTACATTTCTGAAAGGTCAACCGGTTTGAATCCTTTGCGAATAATTTCAGACTCTATGAATGAAGTCGTTGCGAAGCTCCAACAAGTACCTGTCTTGCATTGATTTTCTACTTTACCATGTGCGTTGTTTTTAACAATAGTGAATTGTTGCGCAGAAGCAGTAACGGATGCTGCTAAAACGACGAAAGAAAAAAGAATTGATTTTTTCACGACAAATAATTTTTGGAAAGTTAAGGAGATTGTCATCTTTGTAAAAACAAAAACGCATGAAAAAAATTGCAGTAGTCTGTGGCGGATATAGCGGTGAATCGTTAGTTTCTATGCGCAGCGCGAAGATGGTAATGGAGAACATAGACCGTTCGAAGTTCGAGCCGACTCAGATTGTGATTGAAGAAAAGCGTTGGTATGCGTTGGTGAATGAATCTGAAATCGCGGTAGATCGCAACGATTTTTCTGTGGAAGTAAATGGAATGAAAACGACGTTCGACGCGGTTTTCATGATGGTTCATGGAACTCCCGGAGAGAACGGATTGTTGCAAGGGTATTTCGACACCATTGGCATGAAGTACACCACGGGCGATGTGTTGAACATGGCGTTAACGTTCAATAAGAAAGCAACGACGCGCACGTTGGGTGCTATGGGTTATCGTGTTGCGCGTTCGATTGTTGTTCGGAAGGAAGAATTGATTACTGCCGAAGAAGTGGTTGCAAAAGTGGGATTGCCATGTTTTGTGAAACCGAATTGTGGTGGAAGTTCAATTGGAACATCGCGCGTGAATAAGTTGGAAGAAGTCATGGATGCGATTTCCCGCGCAAGAAACGAAGACGAGGATATTATTGTTGAAGAATTTATTTCGGGCAGGGAAGTCACTTGTGGTGTTATTGTCATGAACGGAAAACCAACGGCTTTGCCCATTACAGAGATTGTAAGTGAGACCGAGTTCTTCGATTTTCAAGCGAAGTATGAAGGGAAAAGTCAGGAGATTACTCCCGCTCCGATTAGTGAATTTCATTACGCTCGCGTACAAGAATTATCAGCTCGCATTTATACGGACTTGAATTGCGGTGGAATGATTCGCGTAGACTTTTTGTTACCCGACGAAGAGCCCTGTGTCATTGAAGTGAACACCGTTCCAGGATTCAGCGCGGCCTCTATTATTCCTCAGCAAGCAGCGGTGATTGGTATGAGTAAGATGGAGTTGATAAGCACGGTGTTGGAACACTGCGTGTAATTGGAAAACCTTCGGTTTTATTCCTACTTCGTAATTCCTAC
>JBILOU010000127.1:0-3485 GCA_044374295.1 Flavobacteriales bacterium
TCGTTGCGCTCAATTGGGTATGAAAACCGCATTGGTTGAGCGTTATTCAACACTTGGAGGAACTTGTTTAAACGTTGGATGTATTCCTTCGAAAGCGCTTCTAGACTCTAGCGAGCACTACCACCAAGCGGTTCACACCTTCGAAGCACATGGAATTGATTTGGGTTCAAAACCAAAGGTGAACCTTGGACAAATGGTGAAGCGCAAGCAAGACGTGGTAGACCAAACAACAAAGGGCATTGATTATTTGATGAAGAAAAACAAAGTAACCGTACTTCACGGACACGGAACTTTCACTTCATCTACAACGCTTTCTATTGCGAAAGCAGACGGAACAAACGAAGAGGTAAGCGGAAAGAATTTCATTGTCGCTACGGGATCAAAACCAGCGAGCCTACCCTTCATTCAAATAGATAAAATACGTGTTATCACAAGCACCGAAGCATTGAAGTTGGAAGAAGTTCCAAAGCACTTGATTGTGATTGGTGGTGGTGTAATTGGACTTGAATTGGGTAGCGTTTATGCGCGTCTCGGTTCGAAAGTGAGTGTGGTAGAATTCATGGACGGAATTATTCCAACCATGGATAAGACTATGGGGAAAGAACTTCAAAAATCATTGACTGCTATTGGTTTCGAATTCTTCCTTTCACACAAAGTGAAAGAAGTGACTTCGAAAGGAAAAACAGTTACGGTGAAAGCAGACAACGCTAAAGGAGAAGAGTTAACGCTTGAAGGCGATTACGTTCTTGTTTCGGTTGGAAGAAAGCCTTACACAGACAATTTAGGATTAGACAAAGCGGGCGTTCAAGTAGACGAGCGCGGAAGAATTGTAACCAACAATCATTTGCAATCGAGCGTTCCAAACATCTACGCCATTGGCGATGTGGTGAAAGGCGCTATGCTTGCGCACAAAGCAGAAGAAGAAGGGACATTTGTGGCTGAAGTTATTGCCGGACAAAAACCGCACATCAATTACAACTTAATCCCGGGTGTGGTTTACACGTGGCCAGAAGTTGCAAGCGTTGGATACACCGAAGAGCAATTGAAAGAGATGGGCAAGAACTACAAAGTAGGAAGTTTCCCATTCAAAGCTAGCGGAAGAGCGCGTGCGAGTATGGACACCGACGGATTGGTAAAAGTATTAGCAGACAAAGACACCGACGAAATCTTAGGCGTTCACATGATTGGTCCGCGTTGCGCAGACATGATTGCTGAAGCGGTTGTGGCCATGGAATTCCGCGCAAGTGCGGAAGACATTGGACGAATCTCTCACGCTCACCCAACATTCACCGAAAGCTTCAAGGAAGCGGCGTTGGATGCGACGGCGAAGCGCGCGATACACATTTAGTCCGAAGGACGAATGTTGCGTAGCAACGAATGTGAATACACGAATGCCTTCGGCGAATGTCTTCGACGACTTATTTCTCTGACAACGTCAGATTGATCTCGAAGAGATTGATCGAAATTTATTTCGATTGATCCGCAGGATGTTTCTTCTTCCCTCCACCAAAGTAGGTTCCGATAGACCAGGAGCGTTCCATGAAGGTTATGGCTTGTTGAGCGCGTGCGTTTTTGTCGCTGTCTTCCAACATGATGTCACCTAAGTATGATCTTCCGAATTGTGCGCCTACTTGGGCGAAGAAGTTTTTGCCTATTTCCATGCGAAGTCCAGATGACGCGCTCCAGCCCCATCCTGCAACGTGTAGCCAATTCACGTGACGTTCTCCGTAAAAAGTGAAATCGGTCCAAGGCAAGAATATGCCTAAGTTTCCTGAGCACCACATGTACAAGCCATACTTATTGGTTTTGTCTTTCCAAACAGGAGCGCGGTATTCCGCAGCAGCACGAATAAAATTGAACCCGTTGCTGTGATGGAAATCCATGAAGCTGGTGGTGTACAAAATTTGTTGATTGTTGAAGTTCCCGGTGTATTGTTGACCGGCGTATTTCGTAGTGTCTATGTAGCCGTCTAGAATACATGCCTGCGTTGGAGTAAGACGATACTTCATGTGATCCCATCCCAATGAAACAGAAAACTGATCGGTAATGTAATGTCCAATACGCGCATTGAATTGAGGCACGCTTATGCTTTTCAAATTGAAATAGACATTCGGATCGAATTTCGAAGGCATATCGGTAGCACTAACTTCCTTCAATTCGAAATCATATCCATCTCCCTTGAATTGAATATAGCTTCTTAGATACGACGCTCTGTTGTAACCCCAATAGATATAATTCTGTCCCTTACGATCAGAAACCCCGCCCCATGAAGACTGTGGCTCGTTTGAAGTCTGAGCGAATGTTGTTATGCCCATAAAGACAAACATGAAAACAAGAAGATTTTTCATCGACTGAAATAATTTGCAGCAAATGTAATTGCTGAACGATGAATCACACCGCACTTGGAAAAAAAGGCGAGGCGCAAGCGCTCGAGTTCTTGAAGAAAAAAGGATACAAGGAACTCGCCATGAATTGGCGAATAGATCCTTACGAAATTGATTTGATTATGACTGATAAAGATTATCTCGTCTTTGTTGAAGTAAAAACACGCAGCACCGACGCCTTCGGTAATCCGCTCGATGCGGTGAATCCGCGCAAGAGACAGAAACTCATTCGTGCAGCACACTTATTCATTGTGCTTCACAACTATTCGCTAGAACCTCGATTCGACGTGATCTCTATCGTAGAAACAGAAAACGCTCCTTTAAAAATTTTCCATTTCGAAGAAGCGTTTTATCCTGTTGCTAAATAGGAAATCCTTCGGATCAATCCGACGAAGTCGGACAAATAAATCGTCGAAGACATTCGTGCCTGCACATTCGTTGCTGTGCAACATTCGTGTATTCACATTAGTGCTTGCACATTAAATCCTGCGGATAAATCGAAAAGAGTTTCGATCAATCTCTTCGAGATCAATCCGACTTTTTCGGATTAAAGTTTCACTACTTGTTTTCTTAAGGAACCTTCTTTCATTTGCAATTCAAGAATGTAATTTCCTGAAGACAAATTGGAAAGATCAAGCACTGCGTTTCCGTTTGCTGCGCGCTCTGCAAAAACCAATCTTCCCGAAAGATCGCGAATAGAAAGGTTTGCACTTTCGGTGGTATTGTTCCATTGAACGTTTAACACGTCGGTAACCGGATTCGGATAGATATTCAGTTGATCTTCCATTGCAATTTCTTCCACTCCAACGTTTACGGTAATCATATCAGACGTTACAGTGCAACCGTAACTGTTGGTTACCTGCACCGCATAAACACCATTCGGAGGGCTGATTAAATAGTACGTAATTGCACCTTGCAAAAGCATTCCGTTGTAGAACCATTGGTACGTATCATAGGTGTCCGCTACAGACAACTGGTCGGAAGCCGCATTCCAGAAAACCTCTACCGGCGCGCAATACAAATAAGGCTCACTTGTAAAAGAGCATCCGAATTCATTTTGAACATAAACTGAATAATAGCCAGATTCAGTCATAGTTAAAC
>JBILOU010000128.1:0-3446 GCA_044374295.1 Flavobacteriales bacterium
TACTGGAAGTTCATGTGGAAACACCGTAGACAACGTCCAGAACTACATGGAATACTCATACTGCTCTCGTATGTTCACAGAGGGACAGCGCACACGTATGCGCGCAGCAATCACAAGCAGTGTAGCTTCTAGAAGTAGTCTTATTACTGCAGCAAATTTATTGGCTACAGGCGTAACTAATCCTTCGCTTTGTGTTGCTGATTTCAAATTCGACAAGAGTATTTTATGCGCTGGAGACAGTGTAGCGTTTACAGATGTTTCTTACCACGGTATTACCTCATGGAATTGGAATTTCGGCGATGGAGAAACGCTTGTTGGAAGCGATCCCGCGGTTCACCAAAACCCCACTCACACCTACAATACACCGGGAACATTCACGGTAACACTCACGGTTAGCAACGGTGCAGATGAACTCTCTAAAACGTATTCCAATGTCATTACCGTTTTGGGTGAAGGTGGAATAAACACGCCACTTTTGGAAGGTTTTGAAGGAACTTGGCCGGACAACAATTGGTTTGTAAACAATGTAGACGGTGATGAAACATGGCAAGTGGTGAGCACAAGCTACAGCGGAACGAAAGGTCTGAAGCTCTCGAATTTCACAAGTGAATCTGGGCACGTAGATGAATTCATTTCGAACACATTCGACATGAGCGCTATCGATACCATTTTTGTGAGTTACAAGTGGGCGTATGCGAACAGAGCAAACGAAACAGACGACAGACTAAGGATAAGTGGATCGGGCGATTGCGGGACCTCTTGGACACTTGCTCGAATTCGCAAAGGCACAACTAACTTGCCTACCAGAACAGGAACGAACTTGGCCTTCACTCCAAGCGGCATTGACCAATGGAGCGGTGAAACGCTAACACTTACCAATTCGAGTTACATGACCGAAAACTTCCAATTGAAATATGAATTCATCAGTTATGGTGGAAATAATATTTATCTCGATGACATAAACATTACTGTTGTTGACACGCTTGGAAATTTCATTGAGTTGACCGAATCTCCGTTGGAAATTTCACTTTTTCCAAATCCAGCAAATGACGCTACTACCCTAGCATTGGGAAGCGCTGCCCATAGAAAAACAGAGGTAACCTTATTCAATTCGGCCGGAGATTTAGTTAACCGTATCTTCAGCGGAAACCTGAGCGTTGGGACTCACAATTTCGAAATTGAGAAACAACCTGCTGGATTTTACATTGTTCAAATTCAAAGCGGAAACGCTGTGATACATCGAAAACTTATTTTCGAATAAGCTTTCCTTGAACAAACTTGGCTCGTGTTTGTTAACTTTGTTTAATATGTCGACATTCACACCAGGCCCTTTACTCGCTCAATTCGATAATCCAATTGCCCTTCGCAACGGATTAAAAGACGAACAACTTAAAGATTTGTGCACCGAGTTGCGCCAATACATTGTTGACATCGTCTCTGAAAAAGGCGGTCACTTCGGTGCAAGTTTGGGTGTGGTTGAAATGACCGTTGCCCTTCACTACGTTTTCGAAACACCCTACGATCAACTGATCTGGGACGTTGGACACCAAGCGTACGGACACAAAATCTTAACTGGAAGACGCGACGTTTTCCACACAAATAGAATTTACAAAGGCATTTCTGGCTTCCCAAAAAGAAGCGAGAGCGAATACGATACCTTCGGTGTTGGACACAGTTCTACTTCTATTTCTGCAGCCATCGGAATGGCCGTTGCGAGCAAAGTAAAAGAAGAAAAAGACCGTCAAGTTATTGCTGTCATTGGCGATGGCGCCATGACTGCAGGATTGGCTTTCGAAGGCTTGAATCACGGGTCTACAGCGGATTGCAATGTACTTGTTGTGTTGAACGACAATTGCATGAGTATTGATCCGAATGTGGGTGCGTTGAAGGAATACTTAACTGATATTACCACTTCGCACACCTACAACAAAGTGAAAGACGATGTGTGGCAATTGCTTGGAAAGGTTTCGAAATTCGGACCAAACGCGCAAAACATTGCACACAAAATTTCTGAAGCACTGAAAGGCACGTTAATCAAAGAAAGTAATTATTTCGAATCGTTGAAGTGGAGATACTTCGGTCCTATTGATGGGCACGATGTAGATTATATGGTGAAGGTGATGCGCGATTTGAAAGACATCCCTGGCCCGAAAATTTTGCACTGCGTTACGAAGAAAGGAAAAGGCTACGCTCCAGCTGAAGCGGGTTCTCCAACGAAGTGGCACGCGCCAGGACTCTTCAACAAAGAGACCGGAGAAATTGTAAAAGTGGTTCCGAAAAATCCGCAACCGCCGTTGTATCAAGATGTATTCGGACATACCATTATTGAATTAGCAGAGAAGAACGAAAAGATTGTTGGTGTTACTCCGGCAATGCCTAGCGGATGTTCATTGAAATTGATGATGGAGGCTATGCCTAAGCGAGCCTTCGATGTTGGAATTGCTGAACAACACGCCGTGACATTTTCTGCTGGAATGGCAACACAAGGATTGGTGCCTTTCTGTAACATATACTCGAGCTTCATGCAACGCGCCTATGACCAAGTCATTCACGACGTTGCCATTCAAAAATTAAATGTGGTTTTCTGCTTAGATCGCGGAGGATTGGTAGGTGCCGATGGTCCAACACACCACGGATCATATGACCTAGCCTACATGCGCTGCATTCCGCACATGGTTGTTTCAAGCCCTATGAACGAAAGCGAATTGCGCGACTTAATGTACACCGGACAGCTTCCAGATCAAGGTCCATTCAGCATTCGCTACCCTAGAGGTAACGGAGTTATGACCGACTGGAAAACACCTATGAAAGAAATTAAAGTAGGTACTGGAAGGAAGATTAAATCTGGAGAAGACGTTGCTATTTTAACCATAGGTCCAATTGGAAACTATGCGATAAAGGCTTGCGAGAACCTCGCTGAGCAAGGCATTTCAGCTGCACATTACGATATGCGTTTTGCGAAACCAATTGATGAATTAATGCTTCATGAAGTGTTCGGAAAATTCAAGCATGTGATCACTGTGGAAGACGGATGTGTTCAAGGTGGAATGGGAAGTGCGGTGATAGAATTCATGGCAGATAACGGATACACTTCACAAGTAAAACGTTTGGGTATTCCAGACGAATACATAGAACACGGAACACAAGATCAGTTGTATGCTGAATGTGGATACGACGTTGCTGGAATGGTGCGCACTGCTATTGACATGGTTGGAAAACAAGCGGCACAATCCCTGGGAGCGTGATAAATTCCTCAGACGGACAAATTCTTCACTATTCCATCTTCAACCACTCGAGTTCGAATGAATGGGTAACCTTCATACACGGGGCTGGGGGAAGTAGTGCCATTTGGTTCAAACAGATTCGCGTGTTTCAAAAACACTTCAATGTTTTGCTCATTGATTTGCGCGGACACGGTCAATCGAAAAATGTTCGTCCGCTTAAAA
>JBILOU010000060.1:0-11851 GCA_044374295.1 Flavobacteriales bacterium
AAAAAATCAAGATCGCGATTGTCGCGAAAATGGACAATCTCAATTCCATCTTTTTGAAAAATCTTAGCAAGACTTCGCGCATGATTGAAGTCGAAATATTTCTTGTTTCGCGGAACCGCCTGAATCGGCAAACCCAATTCAGTAGCCGATTGGAAGAAAGAACTTCCAGCCACACCATAAACTTGAATTTCGAAATTTTCTTGTTGAAGGGCTTGCGCATAGCGAACGCTATTCATCTCCAATCCGCCCCAACTAATTGAGCTGCAGTAAAATCCAATTTTGGGTAGGCGAGGCGAGTGGCTCATTCGTCGAACACGTCTAAGAGCATCAGCGCTTCAGAAAGTTCGCCTTCGGTCTTGAAGTCTTTCTGAATGCGAGCCAAGCGTTTTCCTTCTTGGTACAATTCAATAGCACGTTCGGTATTCGCAACAACTTCGTGCAGTTGTCCGGTTTTGAAATACGTCGGAAGATAATCGGGTTGCTCAATAACAAGTCTCTCCAGAATAGCAATCGCTTGCTCGAACCGTTCTAACTTTTCGTATTCAAGGGCAGAGGCGTAATGAAGAAACGGGTCGTTCGGATGGGTTTCTAACATCTTTAGAATCTGATCCAAGCGCGAGTTAGACATACTTATTTTTTTTCGATTTCCGCAGTAATGCTTCTGTCATGAAGAGCAGTGCACATGCGTTCCATCTCTTTGTAAGGTCCTGATTTTACTACGGTTTTTCCTGTAGTGTGAATCAGCAAAGCACATTGTTCTGCCTGAATCCACTCATGCTTACAAATAGTCATGAGTGCATGAATGACATGATCGAAGGTATTCACATCGTCGTTGAAAACAACAAGTTGGTATTGCTCGTCGCTAACGACTTCTAACAATACTTCTTCTTCGGTTTCGGTTTGATTGAAAATATTCATACGTTGCAAATTTAAAGAAATTTCAGAAAAATGAATCTTCGGCTTTTCAACACTTATTACATGAATATTGTTTGTTAAGTTGTTTGGTTGTTATTTAGCAAAAGAATGGACAAGATGAATAATAGGATCGAGTCGAACAGTGTGATAGTCTCTGACATGGCGAAGATTCGTGTGTTGATTATTGAAGACGATGAGTTGGTTCGTGTGTTACTTGATGTCATTATCACAGACCTTGGCCATCATATTGTTGCTTCTGTTGACAATGCGGTAGACGCATTGGTAGCCTATTCCGTTCATCAGCCTCATGTTGTAATTTCTGACATTGAAATCAAAGGAAACATCGACGGGATAGAATTAGCGAAGAAGCTTCTTCAGATTAGAAAATGTCAATTGTTGTTTTTAACCGGAAATTCAAATTCAGATACCTTTAATAAAGCAAAGAAACTAGCACCCTTGGCGTTTATTACGAAACCAATTGTTCGTCTTGAGTTGGAGCGCAGCATAGACTTGGCGGTAGAACATTCGAGTGAAACTATCGGATTTGTGACTCAAAGCATGCCAGTAGACGGATGTTTGTATACGCGTGTTGGAAACAAGCTTAAGAAAATTGCTATTTCAGAAATAGAATATATTGAAGTAGACGGGAAGTACAGCAGTATCTCTGTTGCGAAACGCCTGGTATACTGTAAGATTTCATTGAAAGAACTACAAGCAAAGCTTCCTCAAAGAGATTTCGTGCAAGTCAACCGCAGTTCTGTTATTAACCTCAATTGCATTGAAGACATTGATATGGCGCGTCAAATGATCAAAATGCCTTCTGCAGAAATTAGCATCGGTCGTAATTTCAAGGAATCTCTTTTAAATCGCCTAAACCTTATTTGATCTTTGACTTGATCGATGATAGGATCTTTGATCTGATCGGTGATAGGATCTTTGATCTGATCGGTGATAGGATCTTTGATAGGATTTTCAATAGGACCTCCGGTAGGTTCTTCGAAAGACTTTTCGCAGAACCTTCGTCAGACCTTTCGTAGAACCTTCGTCAAACCTTGAATTACCTTTTTTGCTTAAAAATTTCAAACTGCGAAGGCACATTTCTCGTTGGCCAGAAATTGTTATTCAACTCAACATCTGCGGTTTCCAATAACGGGTCTAAGGCAATGTTGGTTACTTTCTTTCCGAAACGGAATACCTTGCTAGCAGAGGCTTCAGACATCTTCCAGATTTCAGCTGGTATGCGTTCAATCTGCTTAGTTCCATCTTCAAATGTGAATTCGAAAATCACGGGCATAAGTAATCCACCTACGTTTTCCACTGTTAACTCATAGAAGTAATTCGTTTCGTTCAAAAGCTTTTGCTCTTCTGGAGTCAAGTTCTTTTTGTACTCTTCGTATTTCTTCTCGTCTTCAGGAGTAACTGCATACGGATTGTCGTCGTTGTATTTATCGCGGGTAACAGGATATTGATCCACAATTGGAACTATTCCTTCTTGCTTATCACGAGTTAAAGAGATGTCTGCAGGTTGCGCATCTGCTTTCGCTTTCAACAAAGCCTTTTCAACTTTCGGATCGTGACCGTTAATGGTAAACTCGCGAACACTTTTCAAATTCATGTCGCAATGCTCGGTTGTATAGAACCAACCTCTCCAGAACCAATCCAAATCAACAGCACTCGCATCTTCCATGCTGCGGAAGAAATCTTCTGGGGTTGGGTGTCTGAACGCCCATCTTCTGCAATACTCTTTGAACGCATAGTCGAACAACTCTCTTCCCATAATGGTTTCGCGAAGAATATTCAGTCCAGTTGCCGGCTTTCCATAAGCGTTGTTTCCAAATTGATAAATGCTTTCAGAGTTGGTCATAATCGGAGACATCTTCGTTTTGTCGCCTTTCATGTAATCTACAATGTTTCTTGCTGGACCGCGACGGATAGGGAATTCACGATCCCATTCTTTTTCCGCCAAGTATTCGCAGAAGGTGTTCAACCCCTCGTCCATCCAAGTCCACTGACGCTCGTCGCTGTTGATAATCATAGGGAAGAAGTTGTGTCCCACTTCGTGAATGATAACCGATAACATACCCGTTTTAGTTCCTTCGCTGTAGGTTCCATCTGCTTCAGGTCTTCCACCGTTGAAACAAATCATAGGGTATTCCATGCCGATCCATTTTGCGTGAACGCTAATAGCAACCGGATAAGGATAGTCAATTGTGTGAGCGCTGTATGATTTCAAAGTATGTGCTACAACACGCGTGCTGTATTGCTCCCAAAGCGGATTACCCTCTTTCGGATAGAAGCTCATGGCCATTGGTTTTTTTCCGTTGATGTCTACCGACTGCGCGTCCCAGATGAATTTTCTAGAAGTCGCAAAAGCGAAGTCACGAACATTTTCAGCTTTGAACACCCATGTCTTCATGGCTTTCTCATGTCCTTTCTCGCGCGCAATGGCTTCGTCTTGTGTGCAAATAATAACAGGCTCTGTGCTTGTTTTCGCTTTGTTGTAACGTGAAAGTTGATCGGCTGTCAAAACGTCCTTCGGATTTTGCAATACGCCAGATGCCGCTACAATGTGGTCTGAAGGAACAGTTAAAGCCACTTCATAATTTCCGAAGTCAAGCGTGAATTCTCCAGATCCCAAAAATTGCTTGTGCTGCCATCCGCTGTAATCCATGTATGCAACCAAGCGCGGGTAGTATTGCGCAATGGTGTACAAGTAGTTCTTATCTGTGTCGAAATATTCGTAACCGCTTCTTCCTCCGAGACGCATGCGGTCGTTGATGTTGTAGTTCCAGTTAATTTGGAAAGAGTACGATTGTCCAGGTTGAATAGGCTTCGGCAAGTCAATGCGCATCATTGTTTGATTCACAATGTATGGCAAGTCTTTTCCAGCTGCATCTGCTACTTTATCTAGTTTGAAACCACCGTCGAACCAAGGATACAAATCAATAAGGTCGTTGGTTTGCATTTGATCGCTAATCTTCATTTGCTCAATCTTCGCGGTGTTGTTGTCTTTCGCGTAGATGTTCTGATCGAGCTGAATCCACAAGTAATACAACACATCCGGAGAGTTGTTGTGGTACGTGATGGTCTCTTCACCATGAATCTTTTGAATGTCGTCGTCTAAACGAATCTTCATTTTATAATCGACTTGCTGCTGCCAGTAGTCGGTTCCCGGAGCACCGCTCGCCGTGCGATAGGTATTCGGAGTGGCCATTTCATCGGGCCCCATTTGACGGAACTTATCGTTCCATGGATTCACCTGAGGCTGTGCAAAGGCGTTGAAGAAGGCAACAGATAAAACGGTTGCAGCAAGAATTTGACGAAGGTTTAATTTCATAGCGGTGCTAAAATACGAAAGGAGAGGGGTTTATTTGGAAAGAAAATCTTCCAAATCTCGCGCGGTTTGTTTAGCTATTTCGTGCGAATACGAAATGCCCTGAAACTGCTCAACTGCTTGAATTCCTCGAGTGGCATTGAGAAGCCAAATCTCTTGAGCAGCTTGTAGGTTGGAAACCTGACAAACTTTTTCATTCAAAATCTTTCCTTTTGAATGAAGCATTTCCTTCAATGCGTTCTTTAGGGTGCTGTCTACACATCCGCTGGAAAGCGGAGGAGTGTGACATTCATTTCCTTCCAACCAAACCAAAGAACTCCAAGTGCCCTCGGCTATTTCATTTTTTATATTTGGAAGAAGACACTCGTTCCAATTGTTCTCCTTCGCTTCCATGGCCGCGAAGACATAGGGAAGGGCATTCAGTGTTTTCAAATGTGAAAAGGCGTGGGCATGCAACACGGTTTGGGTGGAAAGACCCACTTCCTTCAACAAAGAAAAATAAGAACCGAACGATTGTTCGGTGACTTCAATCAAAAAAGAACATTCGTTTTGAAGTGGTGTGTAGCGTCCTTCGCTCGCTCTGAAAAAACTCAAGCGAGCAATTCCAGATTGAATGTTATTTAATCGGAAGGTTTCAGCAATGTGGTTTTCAATTTCTGAAAATGACAATGTTGAAGGCTCGAACTTAAAGAATTTGTTTGAGGCTTCTATTCGATTGAAATGATGTTTGAAAAGGGGCATTCGATTGTTTTCGAAACGAATGGTTTCGAAAAATCCGTCGCCATAGCGGAAGGCGCGATTGGTTCGAACTTCGAGAAGAAGTTCAGATTCCTCTATGAATTTTCCGTTCGAACAAACCAACATCTTAAAGCGCTTTAACGTAATCTAACAAATCTCCGTTCTGCTTCATCTGAATTCCGCGAACGCCGGCGGCATTGGCGCAAAGCACATCGCGATCACGATCTCCGATCATAACGCTTGCATCTTTGTCGAATTTGTATTTCGCACAAGCGCGTTCCACCCACAAGCCCGCGGGCTTACGTGAGAGCGAGTTGCAGATATCAGGGTGGTGAACAGAGTAGAAGAATTCCAGAATTTCAACGTTGTTCTTTTTGCATTCCGATTGGAAGAAATCGTGAATGCGATCGACCTCTTCTTTGGTGTATAGTCCGCGAGAGATGCCGGCCTGATTGGTAACCACAACCAATTCGAATCCTTTGGAAACCGCTAATTGCAAGGCTTCCATAACGGTGGGGAGAATCACGAATTCATCGAGTGAATAGGTGTAATCTCCAGGATCGTGGTTAATGACTCCGTCTCTATCGAGGAACAGCGCTTTTCTCATGTTATACTTTTTTCAAGGTTCGAAGGGTAAGTACAAGTGCTAGCAAAGTGAAGATTGCTCCGAGCATAAAAGCTGCTCCGGGATAACTCACCACCGCGTGATCACTGGCGAAATAGGCGTAGGTCTGTGTCATAATAAGCGGACCCAAGAACGCCGTAATGCTTACCATAGAAGAGAGTGCACCTTGCATTTCGCCTTGCTCATTCAAGGGCACTTGATTGCTCATGTATCCTTGAAGCGAAGGTGTGGAGATGCCGCCAATGCAATAGGGAATGAGAATGATGTACATCATCCACCCAGCATTCGCGAACGAAATCAGAATTAAACCCACTGCCGCGAATGCCATACCGATCACGATCGATTTCGTTGGTCCCCAAACCCGACTCGTATAACGAATCAGCCCGCCTTGGACCAACGAGATGAGCACGCCCACGGCACCGAGCGAATATCCAACATCTGCGTTATCCCAATGGAATTGCGCCTTTCCGAAAAACGACCACGTGCTCTGAATGGCAAAGCTGCCAAGATATAAAAAGAAGAAGGCCACTATAAGCCCCATAAATCCTTTGTACTGACCTAAGCGTTTCAGGCTGGTAAACGGATTGGTTCTTTTCCAATCGAAACTTCTCCGGTTTTCAACCGGATGTGATTCTGGAAGAATGAATACGCCGTAGACGAAATTCAACAAAGACAAAATAGCTGCGGCGTAGAAGGGAAAACGCGCCCCCATGTTACCCAGCAGCCCGCCTATAACAGGACCTAAAATAAAGCCCAGTCCAAAGGCTGCGCCAAGCATTCCGAAATTCTGTGCGCGCTTTTCCGGAGTAGAGACATCGGCAATATATGCCGTTGCCACCGTGAAGCTCGCGCCCATAATTCCACTTAAAATTCTTCCAATAAACAAAAGCGTAATGTTAGGCGCAAGCGCCATAAGTAAGTAGTCGAGACCTAAACCCAAAAGAGAGATTAAGATAATCGGACGTCTTCCGTAAGAGTCACTTAACGCTCCCATAAGCGGAGAAAAGAAGAACTGCATAAAGGCATAAACTCCTATGAGCCATCCGCCCCAGGTCGCAGCTTCCGTAATTGTTGAATGCGTTAACGAAGCAATTAAATCGGGAAGCACCGGTATGATAATTCCCAAGCCAATCACATCAATTAAGATGGTAATAAATATAAAAGCCATTCCAGGCTGTCTCGCTTTCAACATATCGGTTGCAAGATTACAACAGAACTATTTCATTCGTGCTGTCTTAAGATAGTTTCCAATGAAGGCTTTTTCAGTAAAACCAAAATCGGCCACAGCTAAGAACATCATCTCTTCATTGCTCGTGTTCTGCGACTGGTGCATAGACCACCTTGGAATATACACAATGCTTCCCGGTTGAACAGGCACCACTTTATCGTCAATAACCACTTGTCCAGTTCCTTTGAAAAAGACAAACACCGTTTCATGCGCGTGCTTGTGAAGTTCATTGTTTTTATTCGGAGAAACACGAACAATGCGCGGATCAAGAACCTCCAATGGAAAGTCTAAACGCTCCACGAAGAAATCGATGTTCAATTTCTCTACCGTGTTTCTGTATAGTTCTTCTCCACTCACATGATCAATGTGGTGTTCGAGGATGGCTTCGGGTTCATCTGGAGTCAACGACGTCTTCAGTAAAACCGCATCTGTTAAGGGTTTTAGACGAAGGAATAACACTTGCTCATAAGTAAAGTCGAGCAATTCGTACAAGGTCACGTCTACTTCCACATCTTTCTTTCCTTCTTCAAACAACGAATTCACTTTCAACTCATCGTCAGTCATGAGCGCATGCAGGGCCCATTGTTTCTCGGTTGAATTCAATTCAGCAATAAAATCTCTCCATTGATCGGTGTCGCTTCGCAACTTGAACGAACGTATGTACGCACCCAAGCAATCTTGAATGAAATACTGTTCCTCTTCATCAAAAAAATCGCTCTCGTAGGCCTGTATTAGCGGGTGCTTCATTGTAAAATGTGTGTGGTTTCCTTTTCTAAATTACTCCAAAATTCTGCGCGAAGATCAAGCGCTGTTTCCATTCCCTTAAGAACCAAGCGCGCGTGCTCTTCACTTTGCGAAGCTAGGTCATTTGCTATGGCTAACAAGACTTTTCCGTGCTCATCGTCAACCTCTGTGTGCAAAGGAAAGAAGACATAATCTCGAAGGGTTAACGAAGTGTAATTGGAAAAGGAGTCAATCAGTGGACGATATATAACCTTTACTACGCTTTCGGTTCCGAGACCGATGGCGCCAACGGCTTCAGCCTCCGTACAAGTATCGAGGTAATTCAAAAACGAAGTGCGCCAGTTCGTAACGGCTTCGTTTATTTCGAAAGAATAATTCGAGCAAATAGCTTTTTTGAATTGCTGAAACAAAATTGGGTGAGGAATACCAACCACCCAAGAGTCATCAATTCCCATTGTGCGAATAGCTTGAAGATCTTCTTCATGCAATTGTCCTTTTTCTTCGGCAAGGTTTTCGAGTAAATGAGATTTGTGAACCGGATTCGAGAGTTTGTCTATGACTGCCTGCAAGTATTTGGGAAACCAAACACTGTAAGCTTCATATTGCGAAGCGAAATAGGCAAGGGCCTTTTCCATGTTTGTAAATTCACCTTGAGACAGTTTTTGTAAATAAGAATGATGAACAGCTTGGTGCTGCAGTGCTATGTCTTCCATACTTTTGTTTGCGCGTGCAAATTAATTGCACAATCTCTAAACAATAACTATCTAATATTGTTGAATAGCTATGAAAACAATTTATATCATCGGATTACTAGTCTTAGTCCTCTCTTCAGCAGCGGCCTTGTCTATGCGCAGCAGATGGCAGAAACCTTCAAAACCAATAGGAACAAACAAAATGAGCTTTTACGATTTAACCATTAACAGCATCGACGGAAAAGAGATGCACATGTCAGACTTTAAAGGAAAATATGTTTTATGTGTGAATGTCGCTTCGAAATGCGGATACACTCCACAGTACGAAGATTTAGAAAAATTATATGAACAATACCAAGGCAAGCTTGTGATTGTTGGTTTCCCTTGCAACCAGTTCTTGGGACAAGAGCCAGGGACAAGCGAAGAGATTGTTTCTTTTTGTCAGAAAAATTACGGAGTAACTTTCCCATTAACCGAGAAGATTGATGTTAAAGGAAAGAATCAACACGGCGTATACCAATGGTTAACGCAGAAGTCGTTGAACGGAGTGGCAGATGGAAATGTGAAATGGAATTTCCACAAATTCTTAGTTTCTCCAGAAGGTGAGTGGTTAGCTGAATTCCCATCGGGAGTGAAGCCGTTAGATACTGAATTAACTTCGTTGATTAAATAATGCAATCATGAATTGGAATCAATTGAACTCGATAGAGCAATGGAATGCGTTGCTTGAATCGGAGGAGAAGTTTATTGTATTTAAACACAGCACACGCTGCAGCATAAGCACCACAGCACTTTCACGATTTGAACGCGATTGGGATGTGACTTCTGCGGTGAAGCCTTATTACCTAGATCTTTTGGAGCACCGAAACATCTCCAATGCCATTGCGCAAGACACAGGTATTGAGCACGAGTCTCCACAAGCCATTCTAATTGAAAAAGGAAAGGTATTGAAGTCGGCTACGCATTTATCTATTTTCGTTTCCGAGCTTCTCGAAGCCTAGTCTATGTCTTACGTGCTAACCTACATTTCTGAAGGCGAGCATTTGAAGCAAGACTTTAAAATGCGTATCGACGATGCGCAAAAAATTGCGCGTTCGTTGGTGGCTTTTGCCAATACCTCCGGAGGAAGATTACTCATTGGCGTGAAAGACAACGGCAATGTGTGCGGTGTTCGTCCAGAGGAAGAGCTTCACATGATCATTCGCAGCGCTGAAGAATTCTGTCAGCCTCCCGTTCACTTCTCTCATTCTGTTTGGAAGGTAGAGGGAAAGGCGGTTCTTGAAATTGACATTGAAGAATCTTCAGCAAAACCTCATTTAGCAAAAATTGAAGAAGGGTGGAAGGCTTTCGTTCGTGAACACGACGTTACGCTGCCCGCTTCAAATGTGTGGATAGCCATGCAAGAGGTTTCTTCGCAACAAGACTCGAATGAACTCTTTCAAATGTCGGAAAGGGAAGAACTACTTTTTTCGTTGTTGAAAGAACAGCACTTTACGTTGAATCAGCTTGCCCGCAAATCGGGAACACCAAGACCTATCTTAATTCGAAAACTAGCGAAACTCATGAAATGGGGAATCGTGGTTGAAAACTTCGATCAAGGCAAAGCAGTTTATTTCTTGAAGTAGATTGAAAGAAACGAATTCAAACGAATTCAAACGAATTGGATTACGCCGCTCGCACCGTGCCTTTCTCTAAAACATAAACCTCCCCGCTTTCCGGACAAACCGCTTCGCCGTTAGCATGAAAATGCAACTTATGCCCGAACTTGCTCATCCAGCCCGTTTGGCGCGCAGGATTCCCCACAACCAAAGCATACGCCGGAACCTCTTTAGTAACCACAGCTCCCGCGCCAATAAAGGCGTACTCGCCAATTTCATATCCACACACTATCGTTGCATTAGCGCCTATGCTCGCGCCCTTGCGAACAATCGTCTTTCGATATTCATCCTTGCGCGCGACAGCGCTACGCGGATTAATCACATTCGTGAAGACACACGAGGGTCCCAAGAAAACACCGTCTTCGCACTCAACGCCCGTGTAGATACTGACGTTGTTCTGAACCTTCACATTGTTGCCCAACTTAACACCCGGACTAACAACCACATTCTGTCCCAAATTGCAGTTTTCACCCAACACACAATTCGACATCACATGCGTGAAATGCCAAATCTTTGTCCCTTTTCCAATGGTACAGCCTTCGTCAATAAACGAAGATTCATGCGCGAAGTATTCCTTTTCCATTAACGTGAGTATTTCTCGAAGTTCTTATGTTCTACTTTATTCAACTCTTCCGTCGTCAACGACTTGAAGTAATCATACGTGATTTTCAATCCTTCACTGCGATGAACCTTCGGTTCCCATCCTAAGATAGATTGGGCCAAAGTAATGTCCGGTCTGCGCTGCTTCGGATCGTCAGTAGGCAAGGGGTTGAACACAATCTTCTGATCGGTTCCTGTTAACTTAATAATCTCTTTCGCGAAATCTAAAATGGTAATCTCATCCGGATTCCCAACATTCACCGGCTGAGCGTAGTCGCTCATCAACAAACGATAAATTCCTTCCACCAAATCATCTACATAACAAAACGAACGCGTCTGAGACCCGTCGCCGAATACCGTTAAATCTTCTCCACGAATAGCCTGACCAATAAACGCTGGCAATACACGTCCGTCATTCAGACGCATACGCGGTCCATACGTGTTGAAGATGCGCACAATGCGCGTCTCAACGCCATGATAAGTATGATAAGCCATGGTAATGGCTTCCTGAAAACGCTTCGCTTCGTCATAAACTCCGCGAGGCCCAACCGGATTCACATGTCCCCAATAACTTTCCGTTTGCGGATGAACCAAAGGATCTCCGTACACTTCACTGGTAGATGCCACAATAATTCGGGCATTCTTTTCACGTGCCAATCCCAAGCAGTTGTGCGTTCCCAACGATCCAACCTTCAAGGTTTGAATAGGAATTTTCAAATAGTCAATAGGAGAGGCCGGAGAAGCGAAATGCACAATGTAATCGAGCTTTCCAGGAATATGAATGAAATTCGAAACGTCGTGATTGTAAAACGTGAAGTGCTCGTTCTGAAACAAGTGCTCAATGTTCTTCAGGTCACCTGTAATCAGATTGTCCATGGCAATCACTTCGAACCCTTCCTTCAAGAAACGATCGCACAAATGACTTCCAAGAAATCCGGCAGCTCCGGTTATAAGTACGCGTTCCATAATTAGTCTTGATTAACAGTTGATCTTCCGATGCTCTTGTAGAAATAACCCAATTCTTTCATCTTCTCGAGTTCGTATAAATTCCTTCCATCGAAAATAACTTTCGACTTCAGTGCTTTTCCAATTTTATCGAAATCAGGATTTCTAAACATGCCCCATTCCGTGCAGATCAACAACGCATCTGCGCCTTCCAACGCCTCGTATGCATCGGTTGCGTAAGAGATGGCATAACCTTTTTGTTTTTGAACGTTCGGCATAGCCTCTGGATCGTAAGCCACAATACTTGCACCGGCTTCCAACAAATGCTCAATCATGTACAAGGCTGGTGCCTCGCGAATGTCATCGGTGTCT
>JBILOU010000061.1:0-11789 GCA_044374295.1 Flavobacteriales bacterium
ACATTGAATGTGTTTGTTGGTGCAGGCATTACCGCAAGCAGTGTTCCAGAATTAGAAGCGCGCGAGACGCGTTGGAAAGCCGAGTCGTTAACTGACGTAATTTTTTAATTTTTGAACGATTCATTCGTCGCGGTGTTTCTATCTTCGTGGCCCGCATGAAAATCTCATCGAAAAAAGTAGTTTCCTACATCTTGGGTGCGCTGAAAAGCGCAGGCATAACCGATGTTGTATTAACTCCGGGTTCTCGAAATGCACCCTTCAGTATTTCCATTGCGAACACACCTTTTTTCGAAACCTATTCCATCGTTGACGAAAGATCAGCCGCTTTTTTTGCATTGGGACTTTCGCAACAATCCAAGAAACCCACGGTGTTGATTTGCACAAGCGGAACAGCCTTGCTGAATTATGCTCCCGCTATAGCAGAGGCCTACTATCAAAGGATTCCATTGCTAGTCATTTCTGCGGATAGACCTGAAGAGTTGATAGACAGAGGAGAAGGACAAAGCATAAGACAGAACAATGTCTTTCAGAATTACGCTGACTTTTCAGCGTGTTTGATTGCTGATGAAAAAGAAGGTTCCATTCGAAATGAAGAAATCATTCAGAACACTTTTCAGTTTCTAATTTCCAATAATGGTCCTGTTCATTTGAATGTTCCTTTTCAGGAGCCTTTGTATGAACTCATCGAGTGCGACGAACTTCCTTTTTTTCAATTTGAAAGGAATGAAAAATCGGTTGATGTGTTGAAAGAAATCGGTCGTAGTCTTGAATTACTTCAGCAAGCCGAGAGAATAATGGTGTTGGTTGGTCAACATATTTATGATGATTTTTCGTCACAACTGGAAGTGTTCAATCAATTGAATCAAGTTGTTGTCCTCACGGAATCGCACGCCAATGTGAACATTGAAAATTCCTTTCCGTGTATCGATAGATTAATTATGGGGCTGGGCGGAAATGCCCAGCAAATGCTGGCTCCAGATGTTTTGATTACTGTTGGAACCAATATTATTTCAAGAAAGATAAAAGCAATTTTAAGAAAGGTAAAGCCGAAGCACATTCAAGTGGGTGTAAACGAAAAGCCAATGGATACCTTCGATTGCCTCGAGGTTCAATGCAATCTTACTCCGCAAGATTTTTTCAATTCATTGAATGAAATTAGAAGTAAATCTGAATGGAAGAATGACTTGATTTCCATTCAAGAAAATCAAGTCAAGCAAGTTGAAGCTTGGCTTCCAAGCGCAGTGTTTTCAGACCTCACGGTTTTTTCTTCCATCTTGAATTCCATTCCAAACGGAACAGATCTTCAAATGGGAAACAGTTCTGTGGTTCGATACATTCAACTTTTCAATCAGAATAAAGAATTAACTTATTTTGGAAATAGAGGGGTAGCCGGAATCGATGGTTCAACGAGCACCGCTATTGGTGCGGCTTGGAAGACGAAGAAACCAACCTTGCTTATTTCCGGAGACCTGTCGTTTCACTACGACAGCAATGCGTTTTGGAACAACTACCTTTCAAATCAACTCAAAGTCATTGTGATTAACAACGGCGGGGGCGGAATCTTCAGAATCATTGATGGCTCGAAAGACACCGAGCATTTGCAAAAGTTTTTTGAGACTTCACACAGCAGCAAGTCTATTAAAGGTATTGCTGAGTTATACAACTTGAATTATTTCAGCGCAACGAATAACGACGAATTAAATCGAACGCTACCTTTGTTCTTCGAAGAGAAAAGCGTTTGCGTTTTAGAGATATTTACACACCAAGAAGATAACCCGAAGGCATTGGATGCCTTCTTTCAACACACACAAAGAACATGAGTACACAGTGGACATCTATTAAGGCCTACGAGGATATTCGATTTGAATTCTATGAAGGCATAGCGAAAATCACCATTAACAGACCTCAAGTATACAACGCGTTCAGACCACAAACGAATGTGGAAATGATCGACGCCATGGACATTTGCCGCGAGCGTCAGGACATTGCCGTTGTGGTATTAACAGGAGAAGGCGATAAAGCGTTTTGTAGCGGTGGCGATCAGAATGTGAAAGGTGTAGGCGGTTATGTAGACGAGCGTGGCGTTCCGCGTTTAAATGTGTTGGACTTGCACAAGCGCATTCGCGAGCTGCCTAAGCCCGTGATTGCCATGGTTAACGGCTATGCTATTGGCGGTGGACACGTTTTACACGTGGTGTGCGATTTAACCATTGCATCAGATAACGCACGTTTCGGGCAAACAGGTCCGAAAGTGGGAAGCTTCGATGCTGGATTTGGATCGAGTTACTTGGCAAGACAAGTGGGGCAAAAGAAGGCACGCGAGATTTGGTTCTTGTGCGAACAATATACCGCTGCAGAAGCAGAAGCCATGGGCATGGTGAATAAAGTTGTGAAGTTGGAAGAACTAGAGGCAACAACCATTCAATGGTGCAAAACCATTATGAAGAGAAGTCCGTTAGCTATTCGAATGATTAAGCGTGGATTAAATGCAGAACTCGATGGCCAACGTGGATTAATGGAATTCGCTGGAGACGCAACGTTATTGTATTATCTAACCGAAGAGGCTCAAGAAGGAAAGAAAGCATTCCTCGAAAAACGTGATCCAGATTTCCAGCAATTTCCGAAGTTTCCATAATGTTTAAAAATTGGATAACAGCGATGCGCTTGCGCACGTTGCCACTAGCCGCTGCTGGAATATTGGCTGGAAGCGCCGGATTAAAACCAGAGGTTTTCTCTTCCTTGGTTTTTGTGTTGGCCCTGCTTACCGCATTGGCTTTGCAGATCTTTTCAAATCTAGCAAATGACTACGGTGACTTTCAGAACGGCGCGGACGGCGCGGATCGTGTTGGTCCTGCACGCATGGTGCAAAGCGGAAAGATTACAGCGGAACAAATGAAGCGCGGCCTATATGTTTCAGGCGCAATTGCTTTCGCTTTGGGTGTTTTGTTATTGTATGAAGTCTTTGTGGTAAAGAAAAACTGGGTAGGCTTTGGCGTCTATTTAGGAATCGGTATCACAGCTATTTGGGCAGCTTTCAAATACACCGCAGGCGAGAATCCATACGGGTACAAAGGACTTGGAGATTTATTTGTCTTCTTGTTTTTCGGTGTGGTCTCTGTATTGTCTATGTCTTATTTCCTCATAGGAACAGTTGGTCTCGTGGCTGTTTTGAATACGATTATTGTTGGAATGTTAAGCATGGCAGTGCTTCATTTGAACAACCTACGGGATCATATTTCAGATGCTAAAACTGGGAAGAACACACTAGTCGTTAAATTGGGTTTTGAAAAAGGAAAGAAGTTGCATTTCGTTTGGCTGGGTGCAGCTTTTCTTGCAGCGGTGGTCGAAGTATTTATTACGACGAGTCATTATGCATTTTATTTACTTCCCTTTGTCATTCTTGTTGTTCATGCAAAAAAGGTACATTCCTGCGCGAATCCGCAACTGCTCGATTCTGAGTTGAAAAAGGTGGCTTTGTCCACATTCGCAATCGCTTTACTCTTGCTGATTTTTTTACCGAACTTGTAAGTTCAAATTGTATATTTGAGCATGTCTTCGAATAGAGAAATAAAAGGAATTGCGGTGTCATATCTGCTGGCGATTGTGGGAACGATTTTGGCCAATGAAACATTTGTCTTAAAAGATATCTTATACGCTCTAAAGTCATCTCCTCCATACAGAATTTCACAAGAGGTGTATTTCATTTGGTTTGGATTTTTCCCAGCATTATTTCTATTTCTAAACGGCTACACAATGACTCTTGCCTTTAAAGGTAAAAAGCACAGTCGTACCAGGCTCATGGGTCACTACAGCAGAAGAGGGTTGGTCTTGTTTGGATTGGGATTGTTGTTCATTGGTTTTTGGCCAGCCAACATTTTAGTCATTGCCGGAATTTGTTTTTTCGTGTCGCCAGTGTTTGTTAAATGGGATAATATATTCTTGCAAATTCTTCTATTCTCCGTAGTTCTTTTATCCACCGTTCTAGGAAATCTCGAGGTGCCTATTTATCCATCCTATTCAGGAATAAATATAGCAGAGGTCAATGCTATGAGTGTAGTTGGATTTTTATTTTTCAATGGCTACTACTCAGTGTTTCCATGGATTTCATTTTTTATCCTAGGTATTATTTATGGCAAGTCTAATGTGAAAGTGAGAGGTTGGTTACCACCTGTTGCTGTGCTCGGTGTAGTCATAATGCTAGCCGGTATAGCGGTGCAGCCGTTTATGAATAGTTTGTGCGGAGATATTGGAGAGTTAGATGTGTTTTCTTTCAAGTTAATTGGTCTTCGTTTTCACAGCTTTTCATTTCTTTTGTTTGAATCAGGGGCAATAATCCTGGTTGTTAGCGCAATCAATTATTTCGCGAAGAAGTGGAATGAGACAGAAGTTGGGGCCAAAGTCATTTCTTTCATAGATCGATTTTCTTCTTCTAAATACACCTTGTATTTCTTCGTTTGTCTTCAAACTGCGTTGCTTTGGTCCTTGGTGAAAGGTGGGAATCAAGCGCGTATTTATTGGTTTAAGTCTATCTACATTCTAATCCCGGCTTCATTTGCCATGCTAGCTGTTTCATTCTTATTGGTTCTATGGTGGAAGAAAAAGGTGACCGACAAGGCACCGGTGGAATGGTTGCTTAAAAATATTTCAGGCTCTCGAAAATGAGATGGAAGTACGAGCATCGAATCCTTCAATTTAATAAACCTGCAAAGACAAGTCGCGATGTGCTCTTCACCCGTGACAGTTGGATTTTGCAATTAATAGATTCATTTGGAAATGTAGTTGGTGAAGGAGAGGTTGCCCCATTATGGGGCTTGAGCAATGAGACCAAAGAGGAGGTCTTGTCAGAATTATCACGTTTGACATTTTCGGAGAATTGGATTGAAGATTCATCCAACATTTCTTCCATTCAGTGTGCCCTCGACGCAGCAAAGGCGGGAGCGAATTCCAACAATAAAGACTATCCATTTCTTGCTGAAAAAGAGTTGAATCCTATTTCAATTAATGGATTGATTTGGATGAATGAAATAGAAGCAATGCGCGCTGAGGCCAGAAGAAAATTTGATGAAGGAAGTCGATGCATCAAACTTAAAATTGGCGCATTGAATTTCGCAGATGAATTGAACTTGATTCGTGAAATTCGATCTTGGGGAAATGAAAAAGAATTGACCATACGGGTTGATGCCAACGGCGCCTTTCGCGCTGAAGAGGCCATGGACAAACTTCAGCAGTTATCGGAATTCAGATTACACAGCATTGAGCAACCCATTAAAGCAGGTCAATTAGAGGCCATGTTCAAGCTTTGCGCTGAGTCGCCCGTTCCAATTGCCTTCGATGAAGAATTAATTGGGGCCATTCCGTCTGATTTCGAATCGTTTTTAAATCTAGGTAAGCCCGCTTACCTTGTTGTGAAGCCTTCGCTTCAAGGCGGGTATGCTGCTGCAGAGCGTTGGAAGAATTGGGCCGATAAACACGGTATTGGTTTTTGGGTAACGTCTTCGCTAGAAAGCAATGTCGGCTTGAATCACTTGGCCAATTGGGTATGTAAGATGAAGTTGGAAGGGGTTCAAGGCTTGGGAACAGGAAGCTTGTTCAGCAACAACAGTGAAGCGAAGTGGAAAGTGGAAGGCGAATTACTTATTCCAATTGAATCATGATCAACCATGCACTTTCGGGAAGCGATATGATTTTGGCTTACGCTGAAATTGAAAAAGAATGGAACGATTCTGACTTCATCTCCTTTCAAACTTCCGGTTCTACAGGAATTCCGAAGGTGATCACATTTACCAAGGAGCAGGTTTTTCGTTCTGCGCAACGAACCGCAACTTTCTTCAACCTACATAAAAACGCTGAAGTATTTTGTGCATTACCCCCCATTTATGTCGCAGGAAAAATGATGGCTTTGCGCGCAATAATCAATGAGTGGGATTTGACTTGGCAAACGCCTTCGACACATCCAGCTATTCAAAGTAATTACGATTTCGCGGCTTTCACTTCACAACAGTGCATACAAATAATGGAGAGCAAGCCAACTTCGTTGAATCAGATCAAACAAATTTTACTCGGAGGCGGACCTATTTCCGAGAGAGTGCTTGAATTCGCGAACAAGATTGAATCATCTATTTGGGAAGGGTATGGCATGACCGAAACCCTTACCCATGTTGCTTTGCGTAACGTGAAGTTAAACGCGGGATTTCTTCCGTTGGAAGGGGTTCAAATGAAACAAGATGCGAGCGGGAACCTAATCGTTGAAGATTCTTGGTTGAATTTGCCCGCGTTAGAGACAACAGACATTGTCGAATTTATAGAAAAAGGCTTTGTAGTGAAGGGCAGATTGGATCATGTGATAATTTCAGGCGGAGTGAAATTATTTCCGGAAGAAATTGAACAAATCCTTTCCACCCATATCAATCAGCCTTTTTACATTGGCTCTGTTCCCGACGATTTGTTGGGAAGGAAAGTGGTACTTTATGTTGAAGGAGAAACCGACGCATCACTTCAACATAAAATTGAAGCGTTGAATCTAGGAGTGCAGAAGCCACGAGAAATCGTTTTTGAAAATAAGTTTAATCGAACCGAAAGCGGTAAAATCATTCGCACATCATGAAAATAGTTTTTGCATCAGGAAATAAAAACAAGCTTCAGGAGATTCAAGCGGCCTTGCCTTTGGGAATTGAAGTTGTCTCTATGCGCGATGTTGGTGTAAATGAAAAAATTCCGGAAACAACAGGCACGCTTGAAGGCAACGCTGAGCAGAAAGCGCAATTCGTTTTTGAGAAAACAGGATTGGCGTGCTTTTCAGACGATACCGGATTAGAAATTGAAGCATTGAACGGAAGGCCAGGAGTGGACTCGGCAATCTATGCGGGCGAGCCTCGCTCGAATGAGCGGAATATAGAAAAGGTGCTGAAGGAAATGGAAGGCCAGACCAATCGGAATGCACAATTCAGATCGGTCTTTTGCTATTGTTCAGAAGCAGGTACTTTTTATTTCGAAGGAATAGTGAAAGGAAAATTGGGCGCAGCTATTCGCGGTGCAGATGGATTTGGTTACGATGGAATTTTTCATCCGGAAGGCAATTCCCGCACCTTTGCTCAAATGAGCATTGAAGAAAAGAAATTGTTGAGTCACCGAGCAAAAGCGTTAAAAAAGTTCCTCGAATTTATCAGGCACAACTCTTAGCAGTTATGTGTATTTTTGCTCTTCCAAACTGAAACTATGGAAATTTATTTAGAATTTGAATCCCCGATAAAAGAGCTTCGTCAACAAATTGAGAAGTTAAGAGAGAGTGAAAAGAAGAATGGGGTAGACGTGCACACGGCTATTGAGGACTTAGAGCGCGCGGTTATTGAGAAGACCAACGAGATTTATTCCAACCTAACACCATGGCAACGGGTTTTGGTAAGCCGCCATCCGGAAAGACCTTACACTCTTCAGTACATTGAAACCATGACCGATGGCACTTGGGTTGAGCAACACGGTGATCGCACGGTTAAAGATGATAAGGCCATGATTGGCGGGTTCGGTTCTATCGATGGAAGAAGCGTCATGTTCATTGGACAGCAAAAAGGAGTGAACACCAAAATGCGTTCTTACCGCAATTTCGGTATGGCCAATCCTGAAGGATATCGCAAGGCACTTCGCTTAATGAAGTTGGCTGAGAAATTCAATAAACCTATCGTAACGCTTATCGATACGCCAGGTGCATTTCCTGGACTAGAGGCTGAAGAGCGAGGACAAGGAGAAGCGATCGCGAGAAATTTGTTCGAAATGATGCGCTTGAAGGTTCCTGTAATCTGTATCATTATCGGAGAAGGTGCTTCGGGCGGAGCTTTGGGGATTGGTATCGGAGACCGTGTTCTTATGTTAGAGAACACATGGTATTCCGTAATTTCTCCAGAGTCTTGCTCTACAATTTTGTGGAGAAATACAGACCATAAAATGGAGGCTGCATCTGCTCTGAAACTCACGGCTGACGACATGTTTGCAAATAAATTGGTAGATGGAATCATTCGCGAGCCGCTTGGTGGAGCGCATAACAATCCGGAAGCTGCGACGCAACTTTTGAAAGAAGCGATTGTCAATGCGTTGAACGAATTGGAAAAGTTAGGAGTGGAAGAACGTACCCAGCAAAGAATTGAAAAGTTCTGTGCCATGGGTGTGGTTCAACAATAATTTGAATTTGAGTATTGTAGACTCAATAATTGAATGTAAATTTGTGCCCATTATATAATTAAGCTGAAAAAATGAAAAAAGGATTTTCGTCGGTAGTAGTTGCGTTAACTGCAGTTACTCTTCTTTTTCAAGGTTGTGCCGGTCTTGGCTCAATGCAAAAACACATGGAAGAACTAAACTTCAAAGTGGAGCCAAGCCCATTGGAAGTGCACGGTGATTCTGTGAAGATTACAATCACAGGTAAATTCCCTGAAAAATATTTTGCGAAATCAGTTTCTGCACAAGCTACTCCGGCTATCGTTTGGAATGGTGGTGAAGCAACCTACAAAGTGCAAGAATTCAAAGGTGAAAAAGCAACAGGTAACGGTGATGTAATTCCTTACAAAACTGGAAAGAGTTTCAAGTACACTGCAACCTTACCTTATTCTGCAGGAATGGAGTCTTCGAAGTTAGAGATTCGTCTGAAAGGTTCGAAAGGAAGCAAGACAGCTTCTTTCCCAGCTGTAGAAATTGCAAAGGGTGTTATTACAACTCCATACTTAATGAAGAGCGACGATAAAGTTATCGGTTCTAAAGATGCGTTGGTTCGCTCTACTGATAAGACTTTCGAAGCGGTTGTTAACTTCGATTTGAATTCATCTGTATTGAAGCCAGCTGAAATGAAAGATGCTGATATCACTGAACTTCAAACATTGTTGACTTCAATCAGCACAAATCCTAAGATGGTTGTAACTCAAATCGAATTACAATCCTACGCTTCTCCAGAAGGAGAAATCTTATTAAACGATGGTCTTGCTGTTGAGCGTGCGAAAGCAGGTAGCAAAGTAATGACTACTGTTCTCAAGAATTCTAAATTAGATGTTCTATACGGTGCATTGGTTAAAGAAAATCCAAAGGGTGAAGACTGGGACGGATTCAAGGCCGCAATGGATAAATCAGCAATCGGAGACCGCGACATCATCGTTCGTATTCTTCAAAGAACAACTGACTTAACTGAAAGAGAAACAGAAATCAAGAATATCTCTAAGACCTACACTGAAATCAAAGATTTGATTTTCCCTGCTCTTCGTCGTTGCGTTATTCGTGTATACTACACCGAGAACGGATACACAGATGCTGAATTAATTTCGTTAGGAAAGTCAAACCCATCTGTATTGAATTACGAAGAGTTGATGAAAGCGGGTTCATTAATCGACGATGCAAACGTTCAAGCTGCCATCTACAAAGAGGCTGAAGGAAAAGCAAACGGTGACTACCGTGCTTCAAACAACTTAGGTGTTGTTTATTACGGAATGAACAAGTCTTCTGAAGCTGCTAAGCAATTTGAAAAAGCATACGGAATGAAGAAGAATGCTGAGACAGCGAACAACCACGGTGTTGCAGTTCGTTTAAGCGGTGATCGTAAAGGTGCAATGAAATTGTTCGGCGAAAGCGGTTCAGCTGAGAGCAAGTACAACAAAGGTTTGATCCTTATTGCTAACGGAGACTACGCTGGTGCTGTTTCAACAATGAAAGATGTTAAGTCTTTCAACTCAGCGTTAGCTAAAATGTTGAGCGGTGACAATGCTGGTGCGAAGTCAGACTTGGATGCTAGCGGTGACAAATCGGCTTTAGCAGATTACCTTCGTGCTATCATCTGCGCTCGTTCGAACGATTCTGCTGGTAAAGATGCAAACTTAAGTTCAGCTATCGCTAAAGATGGTTCATTGGGCGAGAAGTCAAAAACAGATTTAGAGTTCACGAAGTAATTCGAAACGATATTGAAAAGAAAAAGGGACTTCGGTCCCTTTTTTTATTTCCTTACTTGGTGTTGAAGGTGTATGTGAATCCGATGGCCATTAGCTCTTTAAATTGCAGACCTGGACCAATATCTGCTGGATGATAAACACCGTTTTCATCTGTGCGTTCGGGTGATTTAATGATACGAATATCATCATCATATATTAATTGTGTAGTTACGGTTACCGAGAGGTATTTGTTAACCTTCATATTGAAGTTGTTCTCCCAGTTGATGTCAACATTCTCAGGGTTTTTAGTGTAGTTAGAGAAAAGCTCCAACTTACTAGTCCAGTTGACATTTTCAAGAATTACGTTTGTGTAGTTCAATCGAATGTATCCCCCAATTTCATTCCTTCTTTTTTTTCCCGGAGTTATTATATTTCCATTCGCATCTCGCACTGCAGGGGTCACACCGTATTGCCCCGCGTTTGCAAGGTCTGAATTCATCACAAATGTCGCTCGATATGTAAGAGGTGCGAAAAAGGCAGAAACTCCTTTTTTGGGCTTATAATCCATTCCTAATGCACTAACAGCATACGCTGGCGCAAATAGATCACTGACTTTTCCCTTAGTGTAATCTGGAAGACCTGAAGGAAGAGTTGTATACCCGGGAGCAACTTGACTTCGAACGGAAAGTAAAAATGAGTAATACCAATTTTTTGAGGCCTGCTGACCGTACTTACTCGAGAAATCAAAACGATCTTCAGTTTTTATTGATGGAATAGCAAAGTCCACAATGCTTCTGCCGTAGGACAAGTTTACGGAATTATCCCAGGCACGCTTGTCTTTCCGATACAAGACTACCGAGTTGAAAATGCCCGTTACGTTGAAAGAACTGTTACCTCCTGCAGCCCAATTTTTCAAGTAGGTCTGGGTGGTGTTGATACTTGAAGACATTTTAAAATACCAACCGCTGTCTTGTATCGGATGAAGGGCGCGCATGGATCCTTCTTCCTGAGAAATTGGATTCAAAACGGGTTGAGCCCAGGTCAGTGTCGAAGATAGAATGAGGAAAGTGAGTAAAAACTTGCGCATACCTTGCGAAACTAATTTTTCTTTGAAGACTTTTCGGATTCAAACTGAAACTTATTTAACATTGCACTATGAATACCGAAGGTTATCCGTCGAAGGTAGTTATTGCATGGGGAGAAGCCATTTCAGGCAATGTGCCTATTCGCGAATGGCTCATGGCCAACGGATATCCGGAGTTGGGTGTGTTTGTTCACGCATTGAACAACCAAGACGAAGCACGCACGTGGCTTATGGAAAATCAATTCCCTCACCTTATGGCTTTAATTAATGGTGCAGAGGGAAATCCGAATGCAATTCTTTGGCTAAAGAAAAACAAGTTCGATGTGTTGGAAAAAATGGCGAGAGCAGCCGACAATAATGAAGACTCTTTGATGTGGTTGCTTGAAAAAGGATTCCCAGATATGGCCGCTATTGCGCAGCGTATGTGCCTCGTTAAAAACGAAATTGAACGTCGAAACAACGACATTCATTCGATCTCTCCATTTTAGTTTTTCTTCGGGACGTATGCCAACACATTCATTTTTTCAAAATGAAAGGTGTCAATCGCTGCTTGTTGAATTTGCTCCGATGTGATCTCTTCTAATCTTCGAAATACCTCTTGCATCGTGTCTATGCGGTTGAAGAGATACAGACTCTTTCCCAAATTAAACATGAGGGCACTGCCACTGTCTTGAGCTAAAGCCATTTGACCTATGATCTGTTTTTTGGCTTCATGCAATTGGCGACTGCTCATTTTGTTGTCTTTGTAGTAGTTCAACGTTTTTTCAGCGAGGTCAGTTGCTTTCTTTAAATTCTCCTTATCTGTT
>JBILOU010000129.1:0-3407 GCA_044374295.1 Flavobacteriales bacterium
AAATTCAAGCTTCAAAACGAACGATTCCATCGGTGTTGTCACATACGCCTCACGAGCGAAAAGCGCACTTCTCATGATTCGAGAAGATCAACTGGCTCAAGCCTTTAATCACATTGAAATTTCCGCTAGAAACGGTGAAATGAAACTTGCTGAGGTCACATTCATCGATGCGTTCAATCACACCCTCGCTCGAATTAATCGTATGAAAGAAGCGGTTTAATTTATATTCCGAAAAACTTCTTTTCTTTTTATTTAAGTTTGTTGATTCATTCTTTTCAACATGAAAAATAAAATTGACCGAGCACTAAGCCTTTTGTCGACGAATAGACCCGCACAACTCATTCGCCATTGTAGTGTTGGCGACGGCATTGTTCAATTAGACGGTTCTTTGTTCTTGGAAGCCATTCAAAAATTTGAAAAGAATTACGCTAACATTAAAATTGAAAAATTCGTCCCCGCATCCGGAGCAGCAACACGTATGTTTGCTTCACTAAGCGGCGTAGACTTATTGAATCCGAACGACGAAGCGGAATACTTTTTTCTTCACTTACACCACTTTCCTTTCTTCAATTCCATTCTACTCAACTTCGAAAAAGAAGCGTTGAGTTACGATGAAACAACAGGAATTGACAGATGCTCTCGTGTATTAAACTTTCTATTCAACAACGGTTACGCCACCCTTCCGAAAGGCGCTGTTCCCTTTCATTCATATGATGAAGAAGAGCGCACGGCCTTTGCTGAACACTGCGTTGAAAGCATGCATTACATGCAGCAAAACGGGAATCATGAGATTCATTTCACCGTTCCCGCTGAACACCAATTGTTGGTTGAAAATGTCTTCCATTCCTTTTTTGAAAATCAGCTCAACAGCATCAAAAAGATTTCATTCAGTTCGCAAGACCCAAATACGCACATTCCCGCAATCGATAAGAATAACATGCCCGTTCTCAATGAAAACGGAGAAGTGTTCTTACGTCCCGCTGGTCACGGCGCACTGCTTAAAAATTTGCAAGAATTAAAAGGCGAGTGTGTCTTCATTCAAAACATAGATAACATCACAGAGGCTTCACATCACGCAGATGTTGGGGCTTACAGAAAGCTTATGGGTGGCGTGCTTTTCGGCCTCGTTGAAGAAAGAAACAACTTGCTTCGCGGTCTTGAAAACAATGAAGAACATGCACAAGAGCGTGCACATGCGTTCCTTGAAAAATGGTTTGGCGTATCTAATAAGAATTCATCATTAATTAAACAATTAAACAAGCCTCTTCGCGTTTGTGGAATGGTAGAAAACACCGGAGAGCCCGGCGGTGGGCCGTTTTGGGTGAAAGACGATTCTGGAATTGAATCGAAACAAATAATTGAAAAAGCTCAAATCAACAAAGAAGATGCGGAGCAATTGAGCGTTTTCGAAAAGTCTACTCACTTCAATCCGGTTGATATGGTGTGTCATTTTTTAGATCACAACGGAAAGAAATACAATCTGGAAGATTTCCGAAACCCAACTGCAGCGCTTATTAGCGAGAAGCTCATGCTGGGAAAACGAACGAGTATAATTGAACTACCTGGACTTTGGAACGGAAGTATGTGGGACTGGAATACGGTCTTTGTTGAAATTCCATCACGTGTATTTCATCCCGTGAAAACCGTGAACGACCTTCTAAAAAGTGGACACAAGCCGAGGGCTTAACTCAACGTCCAGATATCTGAACACCCCGTCAATTCTGACTCTGAGGCGTTAGACGCAACGATAACTGTTTTACTTTTCTTGCTTGAAACAACAAATTCAGAAAACCACATTTCCGCATCTTTATCGAGGTGAGCACAGGGCTCGTCTAAGAAAACACAAGAAACATCTGATAACAGAGCGGTTCCCAATTTCACGCGCTGCTTCATTCCGCTTGAAAAATACTTCAATGGCTTGTTTGCATGTTTTTCAAGTTGAAGAATTTCTGGTATTTCATTCACAGCATAAGATGGTTCAAACGGCTTCAATCCGTGTGTGAACTGAAGGTGTTCCAACAACGTGAAGTCTTCGTAAAGCCCCATTGCCGGTGAGCACAGCGAAATGTTTTTCCAGATTTGATCGGAAGGAATTCCTTCATAGGTCACCATGCCTTCTGAGGCAGATAGATAGCCTGAAATAATTTGAACCAAGGTCGATTTTCCAGATCCGTTCTGACCTACAATACCCATGTGATCTCCTGAATGAAAGGTTCGATTTAGGTGACGGAAAATATATTTCCCGCCGAATTTCTTACCAATATTTTGAAGTTCTATCTGCAACTTATGTAGTCTGTGCGCCGCGTACCACGCCCTTTTCAGAACGTTCAATGAACGCGAGAACGATTTGCTTTTCTTCTGATTCTGGAAGCGTTTCAACGATTTGCTTCACACCTGCAGCTAAGCTGTTGTTGTGCACAAAAAGCGCTCTGTAAATATCTTCCAATCGAGATACTTGTTCGTCTGTATAACCTCTTCTTCTTAATCCAATGCTGTTAACACCAATGAAACTCAGGGGTTCACGAGCAACCTTAATGAATGGAGGTACATTTTTTCTTACCAAAGAACCGCCTGCAATAAATGCATGATCTCCGATTTCAATAAACTGTTGAACGGCTACAACACCCTCAACAACCACCCAATTTCCAATGGTCACGTGACCCGCAATATTCGCTGAATTCGCAATAACACAATTGTCACCAACAAAAGCATCGTGCGCCAAATGCACATAAGCCATAAGCAGACAGTTACTTCCCACTTTCGTAGTCAAGCGGTCTCTCGTGCCGCGATTAAGCGTGCAGCATTCTCTAATGGTTGTATTGTCTCCAATTTCAACAGTAGTCTTCTCGCCAGCAAACTTCAAATCTTGAGGAATAGCCGAGATTACTGCTCCAGGAAAAATGCGGCAATTCTTTCCAATGCGCGCACCGTCCATAATGGTTACGTTCGGTCCGATCCATGTTCCTTCACCAATAACAACATCGCCATAAATCGTTGTGAATGGACCTATTTCAACGCCCTCACCAATTTTAGCATCCGGATGAATTTGTGCTAAGTTGCTCATGCCTTTTCTGTTGTTTGTGCTGGTACTTTATCTTTCACAACTTGCGCTAACATAGTGGCTTCGCCCACTTCCTTTCCATTTACATAAGCTACACCACGCATATTCACTAAGCCTCTGCGAATAGGTGATTCAAGTTTTAGATGGAAAATAAGTGTATCCCCAGGTAATACTTTTTGTTTGAATTTCACCCCGTCAATCTTCATGAAGTAAGTGCTGTATAACTCCGGCTCTTCCACTTGACTTAGCGCGAATATGCCACCCACTTGTGCCATGGCTTCAATTTGCAGAACTCCTGGCATGACTGGATTTCCTGGAAAATGTCCTTGGAAAAACGGCTCGTTCA
>JBILOU010000130.1:0-3396 GCA_044374295.1 Flavobacteriales bacterium
CTGGCTATTGGTAATTCTTCTTGGGACAGTAACGACTGCATTTGCTTTCATTGCCAGCGTGAATGTGATGAAACACCTCTCACCATTCTCTTGCGCCATTGCCATTAACCTCGAGCCTGTTTATACTATTCTCTTGGCTTTGCTTTTTTACGGACAATCGGAATACATGCGTCCGCTGTTTTACGTCGGAGCAATCCTTATTCTTTCAAGCGTGTGGTTGGAGAGTTTGTTGCGAAAAAGCACGGCTACAGAGCCAAGCGGACGTTAACCTGAAAATTCTGCCACTCTTCGTCTGTCATAATTGGAACAAACGTATTGGGCAATCCCGCACATTTCATTTCAATATTTTGTGCACGCGATTCTAGTTCGGGGTGGGTGCTCATGAATTCAGGAATGTATCCCGACACATCACTGTCTGCTTTCATTTTGCGAAACAGGGTTGCCATTCCATTTGGACGAATATTCGAATTGGTTAGAAAAACAAATCCAACTTCATCGGCTTCATTTTCTTGATCTCTACTAAACGCCAACCCCGCTAATTCTCCAACAGCTGATGCCACTGTAGCGCCACCGCCTTGAGCCACCGCGCCTTCCAATAAAGTAATTATACCTTCGGTTCGCATGCGTTCAATCACATGCCGCTTTTCTAAATGGGCAATTTCATGAGCCAAGACTCCAATTAACTCCTCCGGATTATCGCACATGTAAATCAGCCCAGTGTGCACAACGATGTGATTTCCTGGTAGGGCGAAGGCATTGACTTCGTTATTATTTACAACATGAATATGAAATTTGTCTGTTGGAAAAAGATTTCCTGAAGAAAGCCTTTTCACCATGATGTTCATGGCCACGTCAATGGAATCTGATTTAATTTCTTCGGACTCCATAAGAACTGCATCCATGGCTAGCTCTCCGAATTTCTCTTCGTTAAAATCTCCGAAAGAAAAGTGGTTCAATGACTCTGTAACGGGGATTCGTGAAAACGCAAACCACAAACCAGTGAGTACCGTGAGTGTAATAGCAAAGCGAATCAGAAACGTTTTCATCTTAATTATCTTTTCTTACTAAAACATTAGTTAATGGAGCGAACAACCACCAATTGCTCTCCTTACCCTTTCGAACTTTCACAGCAGAAATTAAGGTTCCCACAATCTCTGAAATGTTTACAAGAACAACTACACAGATGTATCCGAAATACTCATTTGAAAATTTCAAATCACCAAATATGATTCGAATGGTCCATTGAAAACTAATGGTGTTGAGAATGAAAACAAAAAACTGTGAAAGCAACGCTTGCGTGCAATGCCAGCGAACGAAATAAGACGACTTTCGGTTCGACATGAAAAAGATAAAAGTTGCCAGGAGATTTACAATAGGCAACGGCAGTCCTGCCATTAATGCCACCAACGACATAACGTACGCGTTAGCCGCCTTCTCGCGATCGTCTTGCTCGCGAACTCTGTGTTGCAATTCTTGTAATTCCATAGCTTAAAAAAATAAACCGAACTTTCGTTCGGTTCATTGTCTCTGATTAGATTAAGAACTTCTGAACGCTCTCTAAGTTCTTCTTCTTGGTATTTCCTTGAATAGTGAACCAATCTACGATTGTCCAAATTCCGCAACCTCCTAAAGTAAGAAGCTTAGCCACACCAAGACCTGTATCGCCAATATAAAAACGGTCTATTCCGTAGGACCCGCCAAAGATTGAGATTATCAAAGCGGTCGAAGGGTCCTTCAGGTTTGCCGATTGAATCATGATAAACATATTGTCTTCTAATGCTAAAAGACGGTCTCTCAAATAAGGGATTTGATGACTCTCGAAATATTTTGCGTTTGTCGCAATGTACATGTCAACACGTGACTGATCCATAACTAATAATTATACTTTTTTCCTACTCGTTAGGCCTTTCGGTTACTCCATGTATCAAATATAAGGGCCGGCAAGCCGGCCCTCAAAAAAATACTATTATTTATTTCGACAACTCTCTACCATCAGCCATTTTCATGCTTCCAGTCAAGATTTGAATGAAATCAATCAATGTCCAAATGCCACATCCTCCGGCTGTTAAAAGCATTAACCACCAGTTTTTATAGCCCATCATAAATCTGTGAATTCCAAGAGATCCAAGGAACCAGCAAACGATGGCCATAGTCATCTTTGATTGTAAGTCTTTTTGTTCTGACATAATTAATTAAGGTTAGGTTAGGTGCCTACTCTATTCTCAGGTTTTCGGCTATCCCTGTAAAACCGAAAATAGTAAATTGTTTAACCCGAAAAGAAATAAACTACGCTTTTTTTTCTCCTTAATTGAAAACATACGCCCTAACATAATCAACCACAAAGGAATTCTTTTCCAATGGTAATCTATTCTCTGACTGCTGCATGGCCATGTCTACCAAGATTTTCATGGGTGACTGCGGAAAAACATTTTCTTCCCTTCCGGCTACAATCTTACCGTCTTTGCGGTCCTTTGATTTTTTATAGCGATAAAGGGTGCGCATCTCCTTTCCGTCTGTGTACCAAACAATGGCATTCTCTGTCCACAACACGCCATAGGTGTGCATGCCTTCTGAGCCGTCGAATGGAAGCTTCACTCCCACACCCGACATCTTCTTGTTGTAATGCGTGGTCATGTGCTGAATACGCGCTTGCTTCTTCTGACTAAAGCCACCAAAAACATTCTCTTCATTCCAAAACTCAAACACGTCTATCTCGTTGTTCGTTCCATTTGATTCTCCATACAACCAGAACGCTGGCCACGCATCTCTTCCCTTCGGTAACTTGCAACGAATCTCATAATACCCCCAAAGAAACAATTCTTTCGATTCGAACTCTCCTGTGTCGTAATTGAAATTACCCTTGCGTTCTTTCATTCCGTCGGTTATCCAAACGTAAAAAGTCTGATCCCTTCTTTCTTTGGGCACAGTCGTAATAACAGCCAAACCCTCTTTTACTTGAACACTCTCCTTGGTGAGCCATTGCTGCGTTATCTTCTGCTCGGCATCGCGAACAACACCTTCACGAAAATCCCATTTTTGTTCATCTAACTTCAATCCGTTAAACTCATCGCTGAACGAAAGTTTCATGGGAATACTCATTCCACGAAAATTCAACACCGTGTCTTTCGGCTGAGCGAAAACACAGGAAGGCGCAATTGCGCAGAGAACGACAAGCATCTTCTTCCACATAAAATATTATTTTTTAGGTTGAAACCACGATGAATATAGGACATAGTTATTCGCTATGCGCTGCACCTCACCTTGAAACAATTCCGGAGAAAGGTCTTTGATTTTTTTTGCTGGAATACCTGCGTATACACTTCCGCTTTTCACATGCGTTCCCTCTGTAAGAATGGCGCCGGCTGCAATAATGCAGTTTTCTTCAATCACGCAATT
>JBILOU010000062.1:0-11672 GCA_044374295.1 Flavobacteriales bacterium
CTGCGAATTCATCTTCTTTCATCAACGGTGCAATCCACTTGTTTCCTTTGATGTAAGCGATCAAATATTGAAACGACTCTACATCGTTCAACTCACCGTTTTCAATGTTTACTTGAAGATCAGATTTAATGCTGTTCGGAAGTACACTCAAGTCAGACGCTAACGTAGTCTGAAAATCGGCCAATACCGTCGCGTTTCCTTTGATGTTGTTTTGCGTCAAATACGATTGTCCAAAATTATCGAACAGTAAAAACGATTGTTGAATGTCTATGTTATTCAACGCTCCCGTGCACGTCACACCGAATTGTCCGTTGCTTGTCGGAAACAAGCTGAAATCGGCGGCCAGACTGCCGTTCGCAAGGTTCATGCTCAACGGAGAAATGGTTAAACTTCCATTCGCGTAGTTCACCGTTCCTTTAATGTTAGATGCGTTGAACGACTTGAACAAGAATTGGTCGATCTGCGTGGTTAGATTTAACTTCACGGTTGTGGGCAGCGCTATTTGAAGTTCGCTGTCGGAAGAGCCCGCTGCGCTTAGCAATTTCTCAAGGTCCAATCTGTCGGAATGCAAATGCGCTTGCACGGTAAGCACCGCATTGTCTGTGGTGAAGAAGGGGATGATCGAATAAAAATCGCCCGAAAAATTACAGTTGTTATCGTTTAAGTTGAAGTTCAACTGCTCTACGCGCGCATCGGATCCGTTCAGCAAAAAGACCCCGTTAATGTTTTTGAAAAGTCCATTCGATGTCGCCCATTGAAAGCTTCCATCTGTCACTTGTGCTCTTCCGTTCAAATGCAATTGCGACCAATCGAAGGTGCTGTCGGCTTCTTGGAAAGCGATCTTGCCCTGTATAGTAGACTGCGCAGAAATTTGTCCGTCGCACACCGCTAACGAATCCCATCCGAAGAAACCTTTCACATCGCCCAAGTTGGTTTCCGCATTCACTGCGAGATTCAGCACCGGATCGTTCAAGTTGCGAATGCTTCCATTTGCGCTTAACGTCCCAGTTCCCAATACAGATTGGAAGTTGGCAATGGTCACACTATCTGTGCCTTCCTTCAATACATAATTCGCAGCGAGTTGAATCGAGTGCAAATCAACGCCCGAATTTATTTCAACCAACTCACCGTCTTTCACTGAAAATTTAGAAGAGATCTCCAAGTTTTCGAACGGACCGCTCATGTCGAAATTGAATTTCACATTGCCCGAAGGAGCATAGGGTTCAAGCTGCACTTGCATGGAATTCGGAAGCAACAAGATTCCTTCTTTCAACTCCAATTCTGTTTCTGCAATGTGCAGGTCAATACTCGGATGATCGCCGTAATCCAGGCTTCCAGTAACATTCAACGGAACTTCTTCCAACAACAATTCGCCTGTTTGAATCACGAAGGTGTTGTTATCGAGATTCACCTGCATCTCTGAATCGAGGCCAATCTTCCGCTTGCGCAGCATCTCCGTTTCACCGGCGTAGAGCACATTCATGAAGGCCTTCGTTTCAATATCGAGAATGAATTGTTTTTCGGTGAATTTTCCAGCAGCCTGAAGTTCATTCAGCTTTACATCTATGAATGTTTTTTCTTGCTCGTCTTCGTAGAGGTAGGAAATATTTTCCCCCACAATATCTTCCAAATGAATTCTGAATTTTTCATTCGGGGTGGAAGAAGTATCGGGCTTCCACACGTCCCAGTTCACAAGCCCTTTGCGGTCTACGCGCATGTTGAAGGAGCCGTCTTTGGCTTCAATTTCATCTATGTTATACTTCCCGCTGAAGAGATCTACAATGTCGAAAGACAAGTACAATTCTTTCGCGAACAAGAGGGTGTCGTGCGCCTTCGAATTCTCTTCCACATATACATCTTTGAATCGAATGGAAACGGAAGGGAAGTTGTTCCAAAGTGTTAAATCTGCTTCGCGAATGCTCGACTTCGTTTTTAAATTTCCTTGCACGGTTTGAAGGGCGTACGTCACAATTTCATCTTCGTAAACCGTAACGGCAATCACCAACCCCGAGAATAAAAGCGCAACCAAGGCAAGCAAACCAACGAAAATGCGCTTGATCCACTTGAAGCGCTTCGACGGTTGTTTCTTTTCCTGAAGAACAGGTCCTCCTTCAAATTCTTTTACTTCTTCCATTCTTAGTTTAAAAGTACACGGTGTATGAACTACTTTTGGGAAGGACTTGTGAAGTAACTCACAACCCTTTGTTCGAACGAATCAATAACGCTGACTATGAAAAATTTGTTGCTTGCTGTAGGTTTTCTTTTTTGTGGAACCATGAGCTTCGCTCAAGACTGGACTGTTCCTGAATTACCTTACGCCTATGAGGCCTTGGAACCCGCTATTGACGCAGAGACCATGCACATTCACCACGACAAGCATCACTTGGCTTACGTAACAAATTTGAATACAGCCATGAAGGTTGAAGCGAATCAGAAGTACGCCAAGTTGAACATTGAGCAATTGTGCGCAGCAGTGGATCCGAAAGACATGGCCATTCGCAACAACGGGGGTGGACATTTCAATCACACGTTCTTCTGGAATTGTCTGGCAGCGCCAAGCACAGGAGGTGAACCAAGCAAGGAATTGGCAGCCGCTATTCAACGCGACTTCGGAAGTATGGAAAACTTAAAAAAGGTCATGACCGACGAAGGCAAAGCACGCTTCGGCAGCGGATGGGTGTGGTTGTGCAAAGACGATGAGGGCGGACTTTTCGTGACTTCAACCGCCAATCAAGACAATCCGTTCATGTCGAAAGTAGTAGACAAACCAGGCACTCCAATCCTCGGCATCGACGTTTGGGAACACGCGTATTACTTGAAATATCAGAATAAACGTGCAGATTATCTAACTGCTATTTTCACGGTTGTGAATTGGAGTTTTGTGAGTGAAAGATTCGCGAATTAAGATTTCTTTTTCTTCGGAAAAACAATCTCAATCCTGCCTCCCAATCCCTCTTCAACAATTTTCATTAAGGTTGAAAGACGAATGTCTGAACCTTCATTTTCAATTCTTGAAATATAACTTTTCTTCGTTCCACACTTCGCCGCAAGTTGGTCTTGTGTGAGTTGCAAATTGTTTCGTTGTTGCTCTATCATCAATCCCAGTTTGAACACTTTCAGTCCTTTTTCATATTTTTTTCTAGATGCCGTTCCCTTTGCACCGAATTCTTCCATTACAAAATCCACTAAACTTGTTGTGTTGTTATTCTTTTTCATTGAAGTAATCGTTGAATGTTTCAATATGCAAAGTTAACTAAATAGATAACTCATTTTAAGATGCTTTGCAAGATGTTTCACAAGATTCTCTGAAAGATACTTCGTAAGTGGATGCTTCTAGCCGCAGGCTTCTTGCTTGCCATCTTTCGCAGAATCTTGTGAAACATCTTGCACTATGTGAATCTTCCTCCTTGTACAACACCTTTTGAAAAATCTTTCATCAGAATCAAGTACTTTTGAACCATGATAGAAAACAAAGTTGCAAATAGTAAACTCATTACGCTAGATATAGCTGAAGAAGTAGAAGCGATTGCAGGTGCGACGATTGATATTGCCCCGCAATTGTGGCAAGGAATAGCGTTGAAGGAAAAAGACTTTCGTGAATTTGTTTCAACTCTGAATACTGCCGAATACGCCAATAAAATTGTAGCCATTTACTGTTCGGTAGACGCCATTATACCCGTTTGGGCCTTTATGCTATTGGCTTTGAAACTTTCCGAAGTGAATGCAAAGTGTCATTTTTCATCTCCAGAAAATCTAGACACACTCAGAGCGCTTGCTTTCATTCAACAATTAGATCTTTCGAAATTTCAAGATAAAAATGTTGTTATCAAGGGCTGCACTTCGCTTCGTTTGACAGAAGAAGTCTACATTCAACTTTCTCAAAAACTGCAGCCTGTCGCCAACCGCATCATGTATGGCGAACCGTGTTCAACGGTTCCGTTGTTTAAGCGTTGATCTCTCCCCCTAGCCGCAGGCTCCTTGCGAAGCACCTTTCGCAGAACCTTGCCAACGGCAACTTGTAACACACCTTTCACAGAACCTTGCCAACGGCATCTTGTAACACACCTTTCGCAGAACCTTGCCTCGGCACCTTGTGTAACAACTTTCACAGAACCTTGCCAACGGCATCTCGTAACACACCTTTCACAGAACCTTGCCTTCGGCATCTTTCACTTCGTGAATCGTGTATATTTGTAAGGTGACCTACATAATCGGAGAAATAGGACAAAACCACAACGGTTCAGTTGAACTGGCGAAGGAGATCATCGATCTCGCGGCGCAACCCGTCGTTGAAGATTATTTTCAGCTTTCTCTGAAACCCATGAACGCCGTGAAGTTCACGAAGCGCGACCTGAACGAAGAACTCAGTCATTCGCAAATGAATGCGCCCTACAACAGCCCGCATTCCTTCGGTGCTACCTACGGCGAACACCGCGCGTTTCTTGAACTGAACGACGAACAACACGAAGAGTTGTTTCACTACGCTAAGGCGAAAGGACTCGATTTTGTGGAAACACTTTGCGCACGCGGATGTCTCTCGTTATTGAAACGATTCACACCAGACTATCTGAAAGTTGCAAGTCGTGACCTAACCAATTTGCCTTTGCTTGCGGCTCTTGCCGAAACAAAAATTCCCATGATTCTTTCAACCGGAATGGCCGGGAAGGAAGAGCTCGATCACGCGTTAGACGTCATCTCACAATACCATTCGAACATTAGCATTCTTCACTGCACCAGCGAATACCCTACGCAGCCGAAGAACGTGAACCTCAATACCCTTCGCTTTTTACAAGCGAATTACCCCAACTACAACATTGGTTTCAGCGACCACACCCTCGGCATCTTCACGCCCGTGGCTGCCGTTGCCATGGGTGCAACAATCATTGAAAAACACATCACCACCGACCGCAACTTGAAGGGCACCGACCAAAAAGGTTCGCTGGGTCCCGACGGTATTCGTCGCATGGTGCGCGACATTCGTGAACTCGAATTGTCTATGGGTGAAGTGGAAATGAAAATTGAAGATGCAGTGGCCGCTGCCCGCTTGAAGTTAGAACGCAGCATTGCCGCCGTAAAAGATATTCCTGCGGGAAGTGTGATTGAAGAAGCCGACTTGTGCATGCTTTCTCCGGGCGATGGATTCAAATGGTCGCAACGAAATTTAGTGGTTGGAAAGCGCGTGAACGCTGCCATTCCAGCCAACGAGGTTATTTACCCAACGCATTTAGAAGATTAATTTCTGCGACATGAACACAGTGAAACAAGCAGTCATTTTTGTCGCAGGAGGTACCGGAACCCGCATGGGAAGCCCTCTTCCGAAGCAGTTCCTCACACTCAACAACACGCCCATTCTCATTCATACCCTTCGAAATTTCTATTCATTCAATCGGAATTTCGAAATGATTGTGGTCATGCATCACGACTATATTTCGTTCTGGAAAGACTTGTGTCTTCAGTTTGAAGATGTCCCTGAACATACCGTCGTTGCTGGCGGAGAAGAACGCTTTCACAGCGTGAAGAACGGCATTGAAGCCGTCTCTTCTGACGTTGAACACATTGCCATTCACGACGCAGTGCGTCCGCTTGTTTCGCACGAAACACTCACGCGTTGCTTCAACACATTAAGTGAACACAACGCTGTCGTACCTGCCATTCCCATCAACGACTCCATTCGCGAAGTGCACGGCGTCCTCAATAAAAGTGTCGATCGTTCGTTGTACAAGCGCATTCAAACTCCTCAGTGTTTTGAATCAAGTATGTTGAAAGAGGCTTACAGCAAGCCTTTTAGCCCGTTGTTTACCGACGATGCTTCCGTAGTGGAAGCGAACGGTCATTCGGTTTTTTTGGTGGAAGGAAATTTGGAAAACATTAAAATAACATCGCCCATAGACCTAATCGTGGGCGAATCACTAACTGCAAAATAGATTATCATGAAGACACCCAGTGCAAAGAAAATTGAGAAGGAATTGGTGGAACACGGACACACCCGTGTAGACAACTACTACTGGATGCGTCTTTCCGACGAACAGAAAAACGCTGCTACGCCAGATGAGCAAACTGCAGATGTCTTGGCTTATCTGAAAGAAGAGAACGACTACGTAGACGCGGGAATGAAGCACACCGAAGAATTGCAAAAGCAGTTGTTCGAAGAGATGAAAGGACGTATTAAGGAAGACGATTCTTCTGTTCCAGTGAAGCAAAACGGATATTGGTATTACACGCGTTTTGAAATTGGACAAGACTACGCCTTCAACTGCCGCAAGAAAGACAGCATGGAAACCGGAGAAGAAGAAATTCTCATCAACGGTCCAGAAATGGGTAAGGGAAAAGACTACTGGGCGCTAGGCGGATTAAGCATTTCAGAGAACAACCGTTTCATGGTTTATGGAATAGATGAAGTAAGTAGAAGAGTGTATACGCTTCACGTTCGCGATCTTCAAACCGGAGAAATGTTCAACGAAGTCATTGAAGGAACCTCGGGTTCTGCTACTTGGGCTTCAGACAACCTTCATTTTTTCTACACGAAGAAAGATGCGCAAACCCTTCGCGATAGCCAGATCTGGCGTCACGAGTTGGGAACAGATCCCGCTTTAGATGTTTTGGTATACGATGAAAAAGACGAAGAGTTTTCGTGCTTCGTTTTCAAAACGAAAACAAAACAATTTTTAATGATTGGAAGTTCTCAGACTGTTTCAGACGAATACCGCGTGTTAGAATCGAACAATCCGAAAGGAGAGTTTCGTCTGTTTCAAAAGCGCGAACGCGATTTGGAATACAGCATCACGCAATACGAAGACAAGTTCTACGTCCTCACGAATTTAGAAGCCAAGAACTTCAGATTAATGTCGTGCTCCATTCATTCAACCGAAAAAGAAAGTTGGGAAGAGGTTATTCCGCATCGCGAAAACACCTTGTTGGAATCGGTTGAAATGTTTAAAGAATATTTGGTGTTGGAAGAGCGCACCGAAGGCTTGGCACACATTCGCGTGACCCGTTGGGACAAAGCAGAAGAGCACTATCTCGAGTTTCCAGATCCTACGTACAGCGCAGGAGTGGGAGCGAATCCGGAATTCGACACCGAGACGCTTCGCTTCGGATATTCATCTATGACCACACCGGGAAGTGTGTTCGATTACAACATGAAATCGCGCACACGCGAGTTGAAAAAACAACAGCCGGTGTTGGGTGAATTCAATGCGAGCGATTACAAGAGTGAACGCATTTTTGCAACCGCACAAGACGGCACGCGCGTTCCCATTTCATTGGTTTACAAAAAAGATTTTGAGCGCAACGGAAGCGCGCCTTGTCTGCTCTACGCCTACGGCAGCTACGGACACAGCATAGACGCTGGATTCAGCAGCGCACGCTTGTCTATGTTAAACAGAGGGTTTGTTTTCGCCATTGCGCACATTCGCGGAGGAAGCGACATGGGGCGCAGTTGGTACGAAGACGGAAAATTATTGAAGAAGGTAAACACCTTCACCGACTTCATTGCCTGCGGAGAATTTTTGGTGAAGGAAAACTACACGGCAAGCAAGCACTTGTTCGCCATGGGCGGAAGCGCGGGCGGATTGTTAATGGGTGCGGTTGCCAATATGGCGCCTTCGTTATTTAACGGAATCATAAGCGCAGTTCCGTTTGTAGACGTGGTTACCACCATGCTCGACGAAAGCATCCCGCTCACCACCTTCGAATTTGACGAGTGGGGAAATCCGAAAGACAAAGCCTATTACGACTACATGCTCAGCTATTCGCCCATCGATAACATTGAAGCGAAAGACTATCCGCATACCCTCGTAACAACAGGATATTGGGACAGCCAAGTGCAATATTGGGAGCCGGCGAAATATGTGGCGAAGTTGCGCGAGATGAAGACCGATTCGAATAAATTGTTTTTCAAGTGCACCATGGAAGCCGGACACGGCGGTAAGTCTGGAAGGTTTGAAGCCTTGAAGGAAGTGGCCTTGGAGTATGCCTTTTTGTTAGACCTTGCACACAAATCATAAGCGAAGAACATGGCTGTTTTGCAGAACAAACAACGTTGGAAAGTAATCTTATTGCTCTTGGCCGCAACCATTGCGGGCGTTACGTTGTGGTACACAAACAGCATTGCGCGACGCATTCGTGAAGAAGAAAAAGCGAAGGTCGAGTTGTGGCACAGCGCCATTCGCAAGAAGGAAGAATTGGTGAAGCTAACGCAGGTCTTGTTCGACAGTTTGCGTTCCGAAGAAACGCGCAAGGCAGAGATCTTAGGAAGAGCCATGAACACCATCTCGAATCCACAAGGAGACCTCTCGTTCGCGGTAGATGTGTTGGCATTGAACACGTCCATTCCTTTATTAGTTTGCAACACCGAAAATGAATTTCAGCTTTCTCGAAATATCGATTCTGTCTACATCAAAGATCCCATTCGCATAGAAGAATTGCGTCTGCAGTACGAGCAAGAGTACAAGCCCATTGCCTTTCCAGATGCGGGTATCGTGGTTTACTACAGTAACAGTTACATGTACAAAGAGTTGAAGCAAACCATCGATGATTTGGTTTCTTCCTTTTTCAATGAAACGGTAATCAACACCGCTTCTGTGCCGGTAATTGTCACCGACAGTACGAAGATGAATGTTGTTCAGGTTGGAAAGATAGACACGCTGAAATGCAACGTGAATCAGGTCTTGGCGGAAATGAAGGAAGGGTACGAGCCCATTGAAATTAAAATTCCCGGAAGACCTACGCAGTATATTTTCTACGACGACTCCGCTACCATTCAGCAGCTGAAGTTGTTTCCGTATTTGCAGTTGTCGCTCATAGGCGTCTTCTTGGTGGTGGCTTACGTGTTGTTCTCTACGTTCAGAAGATCCGAGCAGAATTTGGTTTGGGTGGGTATGGCGAAGGAGACTGCGCATCAGTTGGGCACTCCCCTTTCTGCGCTTATGGCGTGGCGCGATTTATTCGAGCAGCAGGGCGTTTCGAAAGCGCTCATAGACGAGTTCAACAAAGACATCGAGCGTCTTTCAACCATAACCGAGCGCTTCTCGAAAATCGGTTCAGAAGCAGCGCTCACGCCTGTTGGTGCAAAAGACTTAGTGGAAGAAATCTTAGATTACTTGCGCGTGCGCATATCCTCTGAAGTCGTTATTCACGTTGAATCGGAAGGCAATCCGGAAGTGAAAGTGAACGTCGCCTTATTCAGTTGGGTCATCGAAAACCTCGTGAAGAACAGCGTAGACGCCATGGACGCAAAAGGACACCTAACCGTCTCCATTCACGAAGCCAACGGCAAAGTCTTCATAGACATCAAAGACAGCGGCAAGGGCATCCCCAAGCGCAAATGGAAAACCATCTTCGATCCGGGCTATACAACGAAGTTGCGCGGTTGGGGCCTCGGTCTTTCCCTCGCCAAACGCATTGTGAAGAATTACCACAAGGGCGGGATTTATGTGCTTTCGAGTTCGGCTGGGGAAGGAACAATCTTCAGAATTGCGCTAAGGAAATAGGTAAGAGAAGTTAAGAAAAGGGAAGAAAGGGGAAGATTTAAGAACGTAGTTAAAGGTTCCAATTACGCAGTAGGAATAAAATCTTAGATTTTCCAACAACGAAGTTCCTAGGGGGCATTTCGAATGCCGCTCGCAGAGCGAGCTCGGACTAAGCTAGGAAATATCCAAATTCTTATTTATATCGTCAAAGACATTCGCCGTAGGCATTCGTTGAAAACATTCGTCGAAGACATCAGTTCCAATTACGTAGTAGGAATAAAACCTCAGGTTTTCCTAGTTATGCTTAAAAATCTCAACAATAACAAGCCTTTCAGAAGATTCAACGCATAAGTGTTTCTTGACTTCTTAGTTTCCATTTCTTCTTTTTGCGGAATGGATGTAAAAGAAATATACCCGTATCTGTACAATAAGAACTATTATTTTTTCACTTGTGAAGGTAAAGAAGGTGAAATAATAAAATGTGTAATGTTTGATCAAATTATTTCAAGCGGTTTTTTCAATTTAGCATTAGTTGATTTAACTCCTGAAAATGAATGGTCCGATAAAAATAGAACAGCACATAAAAATGGGGATATGGTTCTTCGAACTGTTGCATTTATAGTTCAAGACTTTCTGAACAAAAACCCTAGTTTGACAATTTATATTGAAAGCAATACGCCAGCGAAGCGACGATTATACAACCAAGTATTAACCAACAATCTTCATAAATTCTCAAACGACTATCTAATTCTTGGTGTTCTTGGAAATAAAACTGAGCAGTTCAAAAAAAATTCACTTTACGACACGTTTCTTATTCGAAAAACAAATTAAATTAGCCATATGGATAAGCAGATCAAAAAACTTTATGATATCATAAATCACCCAAATTTCGTTTTACCACCGGCATATTCTCCCAAAACCCTAAGACTTTGCGGTCTTAAATTGAAAGATGCTGAGGAGTCAATAAAATATTGGGAAGAACAAGGCTGTTTTCATCGCAGCGAGTTGGGTCCGAAGGACGATCAGAACATCTTACCGCAAATCGATTAATCGCCGTTATCAATTGATCCGAAGGATTGATCATTGAATATGATTGATCACCAACGGTGATTGATCTGAAAGATTGATCACGAAGTGATTGTTTCCCCTCTCTTCCCTTTTCTTAACTTCTCTTACCTTTAGTTATGACATTCGTTGAAAACATCAGTTGCTCCGCAACATGTTTCCCTTTTCTTAACTTATCTTCCCTATTTAAACCATAATATTTTTCGATTACACTCGAAAAAAACTATAATATTTTTCGATTTGAAAGTGCTGATTTACAGGCTTTCGTTCTGATTGCGAGTGTGTTAAATCAAATGAGTGTTTTTGAAAACTTATATCGGCTTAATATCATCTAGATTATACAAATCCTCTTCGTTTTCAAGAAATTTAAAAGTTGCGTTACTCGATGTGATAAGGTGCAGACTGATCTGTCCAGCAATGTTAGAATTGTATTTGCTTTCAATCTTTTCTGCGAATTCACAAATTTCCTGAGCGCTTTCTACAGAAACTCGACTCATTATTCTAATGGTTCTTTTAATTAGTTCTAGATGTATCATTTATATAACAAGTTAAGAAAAGTTAAGAGAAGGTAAGAGAGGGGAAGATTCATAATGAAATTCCAATTATGAAATACGCATTACGAAGTAGGAATAAAACCGAAGGTTTTCCAATTACGTAGTTCCAATTACGTAGTTCAAGGCTTTTCCCAAACCGACTCCGCAGATTTATAAATCTCTATAAGTTTTTCACGATTTTTTATCGTTTTCTCAGAGAACTCAGGCGGTTCAACGAAATCTGGGTGATTGATGATATCAAAAAGTCTTTTAGTTTGCTCATCCATAGGGCTAATTTAATTTATTAATTTATCATCTCGCTTGAAATTTCTTGCTTTTTTGGAATTTTTCCCCCCACCTCCTGTGGGGGCATTTCGAATGCCGCTCGCAGAGCGAGCTCGGTTTAAATAATAAAAACCGCAGTTCCAATTATGAAATATGAATTACCTAGTAGGAATAAAATCTTAGATTTTCCAACAACGAAGTTCCTAGGGGGGCATTTCGAATGCCGCTCGCAGAGCGAGCTCGGACTAAGCTAGGAAATATCCAAATTCTTATTTATATCGTCAAAGACATTCGCCGTAGGCATTCGTTGAAAACATTC
>JBILOU010000131.1:0-3381 GCA_044374295.1 Flavobacteriales bacterium
TCTGTGTTGATTTTGTAGGTGCGCGCTTTACGCAACTCTTCTACCCATTGTTTGTCCAGGAAATTTTGATATTCCGAAGTAACGAGACCGCGAGCTTCTGACAATTTCTTTGGAGACTTGTTCAACAACTCTTCAATGTCAACCACCATTACTTGTCCGTTCATTGGAACATTCACACTCAATCCTTCCGTCCACTTAATCTTACCCAACACTTCGCGATCTTCACGAGCGAACAACCCACCTTCTGTTTGAAGGTTCAATTGTGTTCCCTGATTCAATTCCGCTGCTGCTTCAGAAGGTGATTTTCCACCTTCCAACATCTTACGAAGTTTATTTGCTATCTCGTCGTTTGCGCAAGTGTAGATCACTACTTCCGCACGATCTGGCCACATGAAGCTCGCCTTGTTCGACTCGAAGTAATTGTTCAATCCAACAGTGTCTTTCACTGCCTTCGACCAAACCAATTGATCAGTTAATTCAAACAATAGAATTCCTTCACGGTATTCTTTCATTAATAAACGGAAGGCAGGATACTTCTCTTCAAGATGCGCATCTTCTTCACGCATTAATTTGTCTTCAGCAAACATCTTCGCTTCGTGCTTCACGTAGTCAACCGGATTCAAATTCGTGTTCGCGCCTTTGCGAGTAATCATGGTTTGATAGAAGTCGTTCACCGTGTATTTCGTTCCAGCAACTTCACAAAAAACTTTTTTCAATAAACCTTTGCTCGCTTTCAACTGACCCACGTAGGTGCTGCTGTCTGCCTTGGCTGCAAGCTTGTTGATGTACTTCTGGTTGTATACGTAGTTGTACTCCTTTCCAATTTTCGCAAGGAAAGAATTCTTTGTTTTTTCAGCGCGCGCATCTTTCGAAACTTTCGCCTTGATGTCTTTTGACATTGACTCGAAAGAAGCCAGCGGCTTGTAACCTAAGCGCTTCACAATGTGCCAACCGTATGTGGTTTTAAATGGACGCGAAACATCTCCGTCTGCCTTCAATGCGTATGAAGCCTCTTCGAATTCTGAAACCATTTTGTTTGTTCCGAACCAAGGAAGTTCTCCGCCTTTGTTCTTCGTGGTTACATCTTCGCTGTACAATGCGCACAACTCAGCAAAGGTTTGTTTTCCTTCCAAAGCTTTTTGGTAGATCTCGTTAATCTTCGCTTCAGAAGCGTCGTTCGCATCGTCTTTCTTCGGCTTCACCATGATGTGTGCAACATGAATCTCTCCGCGTGCAGGACGACGTCCAGTTACTTTCAACAAGTGATAACCGTATTGCGTGCGAACAGGCATGGTTACTTCACCAATCTTGGTATTGTATGCGGCTAATTCAAACGGATAAACCATTTGGAAGGCCGTGAAATATCCAAGATCTCCGTTGTTCTTCTCAACTGATTTGTCAGTACTGTATTTTTTTGCAGCCGATTCGAAAGACTCTCCGGCAAGAATCTTCTTGCGAATGTCCATAATCTTGTTGTAGGCTTTCAACGTATCTGCCGCTAGAGCGTTTGGCTTACATTCGATAAGCAAGTGGCTTGCGCGAACTTCTTCTTGCAAATGCGCATAGGCCTCTTGCATAAGTTCGTCTAGTTTTTCTTGGTCTGTTAAATACGGACGAGCCAATTGCGCACGGTATCCTTGCAATTCATATTTGAATTTGCTTACAGTGTCTAATCCAGCAGCTTTCGCAGCGTGCACTTTCAATTTGAAATTGATGAACAATTCCATGTACTCGTCGAGAGCCGCCTTTGTAATTACTGAATCACGATTATTTTTTCTGAAAATGTTTTCGAACTCTTCTAACGATACATCTTCCCCGTCAACACTTAGCACTGTTGGTGAAACAACTGAAGCCTTTTGTATCGGTTGCGCATTCGCGCTGAACCACACTGTGCAAAGGAGCACAACATTTAAAAGTAGAACTTTTGTAAAACGCATATGACTAAAATTAAACTGAATTATTTATAACTGTAATTTGGTGCTTCTCTTGTGATTACAACATCATGTGGATGACTTTCTTTGATACCCGCGTTTGTAATACGAATGAATTTAGCTTCTTGAAGTTGGGTAATGTTCGATGCTCCGCAGTATCCCATTCCGGCTCTAAGTCCGCCAATGATTTGGTGCATCACTTCCATTACTGAACCCTTGAAAGGCACACGTCCTGAAATTCCTTCAGGTACTAATTTCTTAATATCGTCTTCAGCATCTTGGAAGTAACGATCTTTTGAACCGTGTTGCATGGCTTCCAAAGAACCCATTCCTCTGTATGACTTGAATTTTCTTCCTTCGTAAATAATTGTTTCTCCTGGAGATTCTTCAGTACCAGCAAGCATAGAACCAATCATGATGGTTGAAGCTCCGCCTGCAATTGCTTTCGCAATATCTCCTGTATATCGAATTCCGCCATCTGCAATCATAGGTACGCCTGTTCCTTTCAACGCTTCTGCAACGTCTGTTACAGCAGTTAATTGTGGAACACCTACACCAGCAATTACGCGTGTTGTACAAATTGAACCCGGTCCAATTCCAACCTTCACCCCATCGGCACCTGCTTCCACCAAGGCTTTCGCAGCTGCTCCTGTTGCAATGTTTCCAACAATCACATCTATTTTATCTCCGAAAGCGGCCTTCACTTTTTTCAAGGTTTCAATGACACCTTTCGAATGTCCGTGCGCGGTATCAATCACCACTGCGTCTACTCCGGCTTTCACCAAAGCTTCAACGCGCTCTAAGGTATCTCCAGTTACACCAACCGCAGCAGCGCAACGCAAACGTCCGAAGTTGTCTTTACAGGCATTCGGATATCTACGCAATTTTAAAATGTCTTTGTATGTGATCAGTCCCATTAGTTTTCCATCTGCGGAAACAACAGGAAGTTTTTCGATTTTCTTTTCTTGAAGAATAGATTCAGCCGTTTCTAAATCTTTCGGCTTGTCTGTAGTGACAAGGTTTTCGCTTGTCATGACATCGCGAATAGGCTTCGCGTAATCTTTTTCGAAACGAAGGTCTCTGTTTGTAACGATTCCCTTCAATACTCCTTCAGCATCTACAACTGGTATTCCTCCGATTTTGTGCTCGGCCATAATGGTGAGCGCATCTCCTACGTTTGCAGTTTCGTGCAGGGTAATAGGATCTTGAATCATTCCGCTTTCGCTACGCTTCACCTTTCTTACTTCTGCTGCTTGAGCAGCAATACTCATGTTCTTGTGAATCACAGCAATTCCACCTGCGCGAGCCATAGCAATGGCCATCGAGCTTTCAGACACGGTATCCATAGCAGCAGACACAACGGGTGTGTGAAGCGTAATGTTTTTTGTGAATTGCGATGAAATGTTCACTTCACGTGGAAGCACCTCTGAATAGGCTGGAACGAGAAGAA
>JBILOU010000001.1:0-115206 GCA_044374295.1 Flavobacteriales bacterium
CAGAACTCAACCTTCAAATCACATCTGACCTTATCGGCACAGATCTTTTTGTTTTCGATGCACTCGGCAAACAAATCTTGAAGCAACAAATTCTTTCAACCAACACAACTATAAATACCTCATCATTTGCGGTAGGTAATTATGTTGTGAAAGTTGGTGGGGGAGTGAAGAAGTTTGAGTTGGTGAGGTAAACGAATTCAGAGAAATTATTCAAATAATAAAATCGATTAGCATTATGGTAAATCCAAAAAAAATCAAGTCTGCGGGTAAGATTGTAATGTATCAACTTGCGATAGCACTAGTTGTTTCCGCTATTGCCTCAGGTTCTAGGATGAAGAGCATTGCCCCTTTAATTGGCTTTTCAACAATAATAATTATCATTCTAGGGTTTCGATTTGCCTATCTCCTAATGACTTGTGATTCGCATGAAAGCAAGGAATATAATTTTGAGGAAATGGGGCAAAATGCTGGAAAGTCTTTAGGCGAAATTGTCCAACGTTTTACTAAGAAAAAATAAGAGCTCGCTCTGCGAGCGGCATCCGAAATGCCCCCAGCAGAGCTGGGGGATAGAATATGAGATAGTGCACTTGTCTTAAGAATTTGTGCTCATCTCAACCTTTATCCCCCAGCTCTGCTGGGGGCAGTTCGGATGTCGCCCGTAGGGGCTCGTTGATGTGCTGCAAAATGAAGTTTCTATTTCTTCCTGAAAAATCCATTTCAGAATGATGTGATTTTTGGTTTTGAATATATTTTTTCAGTCCAGTTATTTCTGATTGTCCAACACTAAAAACAGCATATCCCAATTGCCATTCAAAGTCTTTCAAGAAATCTGCTTTTGTCTTCATCCACCGAGATGAATTCGATTTTAATCTTTCAGCCAATTTCATTACGGCTATTTTTCTGGAGAGAAAACACATGACATGCACATGATCATAATATCCTCCTATCTGAATACTCGGACACTCAAGCTCTTCGCATAATTTGGAGAGAAAACCATACAAATCATTTTCAATTTGAGGAAGAATAAAAGGCTGCCTGTACTTTGTTGAGAACACCAAGTGAATAGCCATTTGTGAGATTGATTTCGACATGATTTTTTTGTAGCGAAATTCAATCACGTAACCCGAAAAGTCAAGAAACAGTTACGCCAATAACAAACTCGAGCTCGCTCTGCGAGCGGTATCCGAACTGCCCCCAGCAGAGCTGGGGGAGAAAAATCTAAAGAGAGCTCTTACACAGAAGTAGGGGCTCTCTTTTTTGTTTAGCAATTTTAACTTTGAATTATCTCTTATCTAAACCTTTCACCGGCTTTTATAATCCTACGGATTTATCGGAACGATTGATCTGAAAGATTGATTCGAAGAATTGATCACGAAGTGATTGATCGCTTCGCGGTCAAGAAATCCCACCCCAATCACTCTTCTTCTTCTTCAGCCTGAACAACTCCTCGCGGATAGGGGCGCTGCTCTCGCTAGATAAATTCGGATCTTCGGTTAGCCATTCGTTCGCTATGTTGCGGGCGGCAGCCATCATCTGTTGGTCCTTCACCATGTCTGCTATGCGCAACTGCAAAACACCGCTCTGCGCTGTGCCGGCCAAATCGCCCGGACCGCGTAAGCGTAAATCGACTTCTGCTATTTCAAATCCGTCCGTCGTACGAACCATCGTCTCCATGCGCAACTTCGTGTCGTCGCTTAACTTATGTCCTGTCATAAGAACGCAATAACTCTGATCGGCCCCTCGCCCTACTCTGCCGCGCAACTGGTGCAACTGCGACAAGCCAAAACGCTCAGCACTCTCAATCACCATCACACTCGCATTCGGGACATTCACCCCGACTTCAATAACTGTGGTGGCCACCATAATTTGCGTCTTCTTCTCTATGAATTGCTTCATCTCGAAATCGCGATCTTCCGCTTTCATTCTTCCATGAACAATGGAAATAAAATACTGCGGCGATGGAAACGCGCGCGACATACTCTCGTAACCGTCGAACAAATCTTTGTAATCCATCTTCTCGCTCTCTTCAATCATCGGATAAACAACATAGACCTGACGACCCAATGCAATTTCCTGACGAATAAATTCAAACAACATCAACCGATAAGCATCGGTGTGCCACTGCGTATTCACTGGCTTCCTTCCCGGAGGAAGCTCATCAATAATACTCACATCTAAATCGCCATACACCGTCATGGCCAGCGTGCGCGGAATAGGCGTTGCGGTCATGACTAAAATATGCGGAGGCAAAGCGGCCTTCTTCCACAAGGCCGCGCGTTGCGCAACACCAAACCGATGTTGCTCATCGATTACCACCAATCCCAAATTCGCAAATTCAACAACAGGTTCTATCAACGCGTGCGTTCCAATAATGAACTTCAATTCACCACTCTTCAAATCTTCCATTAACGGAACACGACTCTTCTTCTTCACCGAACCGGTGAGCAATTCAACACGAACACCCAATGGCTCTAGCAATTGCGAAATGCCTTCGTAATGCTGATTCGCTAAAATCTCTGTAGGCGCCATGAGACAAGCCTGATAGCCGTTGTCTATGGCTAACAAAATTGCCATGAGCGCAACAATGGTTTTTCCACTTCCAACATCGCCCTGAACCAAACGGTTCATGTGAAAGCCCTTCATCACATCGGTGCGAATCTCTTTCACCACGCGCTTCTGCGCCCCCGTTAATTCAAACGGCAAATGCTTTTTATAAAACGAATTGAATAATTCTCCAACCTTCTCGAACACCACACCGCGCTGCTCTACCGTGCCCGCCAACTTCGTTTGCAACAATTGCAACTGAAGGAAAAATAATTCTTCAAACTTTAATCGTCTGCGCGCTTGCTCCAACTTCTCTGCATTCGCAGGCGCATGCAACTGCACCAACGCTTCCGCGCGAGAAATTAATTTGTATTGCTGAATCAATTCCTGCGGCAACACTTCTGGAATTTCATGACGAACTTCTTCACACAACTGCAGCGTTAATTTTCCAATCACGTTGCTGTTCAAGCCGCGGTTCGACATCTTCTCTGTTGTGCTGTACACGGGCTTCAAACCCACGCCAGCCGCCATGCGCGAAGATTCAATCTCTTCCACTTCCGGATGAGCAATGTTGAATTTGCCTTTGAACTCGGTTGGTTTTCCATAAACCAGACAAGGCTTATTCAAAGGCAAACTGCTCTTCAGCCAACGCGCGCCCTTGAACCACACCAACTCCATGGTACCCGTCTCGTCTTGAAAAATTCCAACCAAGCGCTTGGCGCGCGCTTCACCCACTTCCGTTAACCGAACGATTGTTCCTTGCAACTGCACCGCAACGGCGTCTGATTTCACGTCGCGCACCTTCTGAACTTGACTCTTGTCTACATACCGAAACGGATAATGCATGAGCAAATCTTCCCACGTGCGAATGCCCAATTCCATGCGGAATTGATCGGCGCGCGCAGGACCTACGCCCTTCAAAAATGAAATATCGTTTTCCAGTTTAGACATTCCTCACGAAAATATAATAACTTGTGCAAGCATTCATCCTTTGTGGACATTTAACCATGAATCAACAGCAATACAACAGACTCTTTTACGTGCTTGCAGCCTTCGTGCTCGTTGAAAAAATGCTGGTGTATTTCTTCTTTTCCATTCAATACACAGACAGCGATCAAACGCTTTTGTGGCAGGTGGCTACCGACCTTTCGAACGGTATTTTTCACGGACCGTGCTTCTACGGACAAAGTTACGGCCCTAACATAGAACCCTTGTTGGCCGTGCCTTTCATGAAAATTGGATTTCCCGTTTACGCAGCGCTTCCGCTTGCAACGCTCATCCTTTCCACCACACCATTTTTTCTTTTAGCATTCTATTTCAAACATAAACTTTCCGCGCAATCCGCCCTCATTCCACTGATTGTTTGCCTCTTACTTCCGCTGGAATACAGCCTACTTACAGCCATTCCTCGCGGATTCGTGAGCGGAATATTTTTTGTAAGTCTCGGATTATTCTGTTGGAAATATTTCCGAACGAACCTCTCATTGGTGTTCGCTGGAATTTTTATTGGACTGGGTCTCTATGGAAATTTGAACAGCGCATTGCTTCTTCCACTCATCATTCCAAGCATTCATTGGAACAAGAAATTCATTTTACGTGCAGCGCTTTTCTTCGGTGTTGGTTTTATGATAGGACTACTTCCCCTCTACTTCAACTTTCACTATTACCAAGCGCATCCGGAATTGCTCATTCACGTAGCACCCAGCGTGAAACTCAGTTGGGCAAGTTTCCTTGAAACCATTTACCGATTCAACAATTATTTCGATCAGGTATCACCGCTGTTCTGGCGCTTTGGATTTATTAGCGTGCTCGTGCTTCCAGCAGCAATAATCTTCTTGTGGAAGAAAAACAAACGCCTTGAAGCGTGGACAATTGCCTTCGTTCTGTTGGCTATTCTCGGATCACTGTTCATGGAAAAAACAAAAGAAAGTGGCTACTCACTTTTCTTTTCGGGTGGAAGATTTTTCCTCGCACTTCCGTTCGTATTCATCTTCCTATCACTGTACTTCTATGCCTTTCTTTCTACAAAAAATAAATTGAAATTCAATCGCATTGCGTTATTACTCGTTGGTATTTCTTTCGGAATAAAAGTATTTTTCTTTTCACCCTTACTCGAGAACGCCCTTGACAAAGGGAAAGCGTGGTACGTGCATGTGGTGCGCATAGATGAATTGAAAAAGCAATGTCACGAGATGAATGCATTCGGAAATCATCCTGCGCTACTTGTTGCAGTAACCGGAGACACCCCTGAACAGCCGATCACGTATGGTTGTCAGTGCTTGCAATCCGATTTTCCTTCCACCTACATTCCACATTACGAAAGAAGAAGATGGCTTATTTCAGAATACAATAAGACGGTTTTTTCGACGATTCTTTTGCACGGAAAAGACACCACGCGTTGGGACAGAAGTAAGTTTCATCACTTGAATATTTTGAATCACGACAAAGAAAAGGGTTGGATGCTTGTTCAGAATTCTGAACCCACCGATGTCTTTCTTTTTGAAAGCGGGATATTAACTCCGAATAAATAAATCCATGAAAATCGTTCTTCAACGCGTGTCGAGTGCCTCTGTACAAGTAGATTCCAAAATAGTTGGAAGTATAGAACACGGGCTCTTGCTGCTCATTGGATTTTCTTCCACAGACACCGAGGAAAATATTCTTCCAACCATAGAAAAAATTGTGAAGCTGCGCATTTTTTCAGACGAAGAAGGAAAGATGAACAAGAGCGTTTTAGATGTTGAAGGAAGTATGCTCTTGATTAGTCAGTTTACGCTTTACGCAGATACCAAGAAAGGCAACAGACCGAGTTTCATCGAAGCAGCCAGACCTGAACTAGCGATTCCGCTTTATGAATTTTTTATTGCTGAAATGCGCAAGCGCATAACGAAAGTGGAAACTGGAATTTTCGGCGCCGATATGAAAGTTGAATTAGTCAACGACGGACCGGTTACAATTGTCTTCGACTAGTTCAAATGCTGAACAGATTCGCCTTTCTTCATCTTGTTGTACTGAAGCGCCAACAGTACCATGACATCTGAAAAAGTCTTCATCGCATCTTTGGTTTCTTCAGAGATCTCTTGCTTACGCAGACGCAAAATCATCAATCCGTATAACGCCGTTAAATAGGCCTCTACTTCACTCAATGCTTTTCCATTTGCACGTTCACGGTACGCATCTAAGTTTTCCTTAGCACGTTCGTTTGCTGCAATGTATTCATCGTCGCGAAGAAGGGTGTTCAAAGTGGTGTGAAGCAAATTCAATTCGGAAATAACTTCTTGCACTTCTTCCACATTGCCTTTTTCTTCAGCGCCGCTGCGCTTCATGCTCTTGGCCAATGCTTGGAACCACGTTTTTTCTTCCTGAATTTTTTCTTCGGATGGAAGGAACGAACGCAAGAAACCGTCGAGCGATTCAACATCCATGTTTACAGCACGAAGCAGGTCTTGCATCTGCCACATGTAGATAACATATTCGGCTATGTTCTCGGCGTATTTACGTTCAGCAATAGTCATTACTTTCCTTGTTTTTCAGTTTCGTATTCTGCGTTCAATCCCTTAACGATTTCACTTGTCAAATCGTAAATTGGATTAGCGAAAAGAATAAGTGGCGCGGTGCTTTGATAAGAGAAAATATAATCCCATCCGTTAGCCTTTGCGTAGCTCGCAGTGTACACTTCCAGCTTCTTTCTTAAATCTTCTTGAAGGGTAGCTTCACTTTGCATTAGCATCTCTTCTTCTCTTTGCTGAATCTGCGCCAATTCATTTTGCAATTGTCCCAATCTGTTTTGCACGGTAGCTTGCTCATCGGCAGGAAGATTTCCCCTCTGCGCGTATGCTATCAATTCGTCTACCTCTTTCTGACGCATAGCTGCTTCATTCTTCACTTTTGTTTCTGCAGCAGTTGCATTTTTCTCAAGTTCAGCGGATTTTTCCGTGATGAATAAATAATTAGCATTCAATGAGTCTAGATTCACATAGGCAATCTTCATCTGTCCAGGACTAATTGTGTCTACCACCTTCGACTGCTCTGCTAACTCCATTGCGGAGTTCAGCTTACTCCACATAACCAACAAGGCTACGAATGTTCCTGCAAAAAGAATGACCAGAATTAAGTTAAACGCGAATGGTTTTTTCACGGATTTGTTTTCTGAAAGTTGATGCTCCATGCTTTATGTAAATTTTGAAATTGATTTTCAATCTCTGTTAGAAATTCTTCGTTCAATAATGCTTTGACCGCTTCAATGGTTTTCACCGCTTCTTGATCAATCTTTATGGCTTGCTTATAAGAGGCCGCTTCGAATTCAACAATCCACTTGCCGTTCCAAGAATGGACAACAATTCGAATGCGTGGATGTGTAATGGTTTCAATAGCTCTCATGGTCTTGCGAATTTAATTGTTTTCTTGAACTTTTTTCGCCAAGTTTTTCAATCGGAGCATAATGAAGAAGGCCATGAGCGTGAAGCACATGGCCACGTACCCAACAATGTGATAGTTCTGTAAAGGCGCATTGGCGTTGGTCTGCGTAATAATACTTCCTGCTAAGGCGGCACTTATTCCGGATGCGGTGCTTTGTGCCGCTGAATTCAAACTCATGAAACCTGCACGATGCTTGGGGTTCACTACACCACTTATAATAGTGTTGGCTGGAATCATTCTTCCCGTTACCATAACAAAGAAAAATCCGGCAATGGTTAATACAATCCATAAATCTGTTTCAGGAAGATTTGTGTTGATGAAAATTGGAATAAGTGAAAGCAAGGCAAAGAATCCGAACACCTTAAATCTTCCAATTTTATCTACTGCCCTTCCAATTAAAATACTGCTGATTACCGTGCAGAATCCACCAACCAGATAGATGTACTTCACTTCGTGTTGTTCCAGTTTCACATTGGAAATCATGTACGGTGTCAAGAATGAAATAATGGTGAATTGCCCGAGCACCAACAGCACGGTAAACAGCAAAGCATTGCGCTGCGCCACATTCGAGAACGAAGCCTTGAATGTTTCCATAGGTTGAAACTTGTGCGTTCTGCGTTCCAAGTGATCGCGCAACGCTGGAAGTGTTTTCCATGCCATGAACCAAAACGGAAGACTCAAGGCACTCACCATGTAAAAAGGCACGTGCCAATTTCCATCAAAAAAATCGACCATGGTCAAGGCCATGGGTACGCCCAAAATAGAAGCCAATGAAAACGCGAGCGTCACTGCAGCAACTGCCTTTCCTCTTCTTTCCATAGGAAAAACATCCGCTACAATTGACATGACTAATCCGCCTAAAAGACCTCCAGTAATTCCTGTTAAGATTCGCGTGCCAACAAAGAGGTAGTAATTCAATTCGTTATTATCGGTGGTTGGAACTAACGCGCTACTTACTGTTCCTAACATGAATCCTAAGTAAGCAAACAACAGTGCCTTCTTCCGCGGAAGATTATCGAGATAAAACACACCTAAGAAAGAAGTCACTCCGGCGGCCAATCCGTATGAGCTCACCAACCAACCGAATCCCGCCGGACCAATGCCCAAGTCGCGCTTCAAGATGTCGCCCATGGGCATCATGATCATGAAGTCTACGATGTTGGTGAACTGAATGGCAGCTAACGCAACTAAGATCCAGCGTTCTTTCTTTGTTGAATTAGCCATTGTTTTGGGAATTCCATTCCCGCTGTTTAATATCTAAAACGCCTTGCCATTCTTGTTTGAACGGAAAACGTTGCGGCTCACTTCCTGGATGAACTTTCGTGAAGAATAATTTCAATAATGCGTTTCTCAATTTTCCTGGGTGACGCAAGGCGATGCGCATTTCAACAGGCACTGCACCGAAGGTAGACTTGATTTCTCCAGCCGTTCTTCCAAATGCTATCTCTTCGCACTGCTCGTCAATGGCCCATTTCACGAATGAAAGAAGCATGTTTGAATAAAGACCATAAGTAGCGTTCGCTTCGTAATCTACTCCAACCAAGAACGCTTCAAGTTCTTTGTTGTTGATGAGCGCAATCTGATATCCGACAATTTCATTTGCCACATAGTAGGCCTGAATAAGCATCTTCTCTTGAAGCGACTTTTTCAATTCAACCAAAAATTCGGTTGTTAAAGGTTCCATGGCAAACTCTGCGCGATCGTATACATTTCTATACAACGCCTGAACCAAGATTTCATTCGCTTCTAAGTCTTCGGCGCTCCAGATGCGGGTTTCAACACTTTCACATTTTTTCAATGCTGCTTTCGCTTTCGTTCTGAACTTCGTGTTTAACGCGTTCAAATAATCGTCGAACGTCTTCCAGCTTTTATCGAAAGGCATCTTCAACAAATGATCCACTGCGAACGTATGAAATCCACATTCCTTCAACTCATTCAGCGCATCGTAATCTTTCGGATAGAAGTCTTTCACCACAACCGCTTGCGTATCTCTGTTGCTTTTCCGTAAAAAATGAATGACATCGGTGAGGGCATAGCACAAAGCCGTTGTGGCCTCTTCCACCTGAATTTCCTTTTGAAAAATGTATCCGTGCGGACCGGTGCAGAATGGACTGCCACACACCACCAACGGGTATTGACGCGACTGTCTTCCGAAAACACGCGCAACAAATCCCGCTCCGCCTTCCACATCTACGTGCGATTTCAATTCTCCTGAAACAAAATAGGTGTATTGCAAAACCGCAATGCCAATGGGCATTTCATTCTTGAAAAACAAAATGTAGAACAGGTTTCCTTCCCAACATTTCGAAAGAGCCGATAAATAGTTTGAAGAGAGAAAAACGTTTTGTTCGTGATTCAAGGAATCCCATGTTTCTGTTGGGACATCGGCAAACTTATCGGTCACGGTATAACTGAGCTCGGAAGAGCCCAGTGCCCATCGCACCTTCTTTCGTTCACCAAACACACAACAGTTTACCATAATTCGCTAGAGATTTGCAAAGGTAAAGACACTTCAAGCTTAACTTTGTTTAATTCCTAACGAATGTTAATCCCCAAAAAGATACTTTTCTTCGACAGCGACTGCCTCTTTTGCAACCGTTGGGTGCAACGCATTCACAGCCATGCGCTTCACTCCGACTTGTATTTTTCTGGGTTGAAGGGAAAAGAGGCTGAGCACCATCTTTCTGATGAAGAACGCGCTTCACTTTCCGGAATTATATTGGTTGTAAATGGAAAGAAATACCACAAAGGGCTTGCGCTTCGCTACTTGTTTCACGAAGTGAAGGCACCCCTCTCGTTTTTGTTAATACTGACTTTCTTTTGTCCGCTTTTTTTATTGAATGGGATTTATAATTTTATTGCGCGAAACAGACACCGTATAAACGGAAAAAACGCTTGTGAATTTGACCCTACCTTGCAATCGAAAATACTTCCATAACCATGATTGAAAACCTTCCTTTTTCGCTAATCGTAGTGACTTGCATTGTCACAGTGCTAGCGGGTATGATGATGACTTACGCCTTTGTTCGTGGACATCACCGAGCGCAGCAACGCGCACACCTGTTCGCGCTTGCGCTATTGGGATGGTCGATCTTCCAAGCTACGTTGGCTTTGAACCGTTGGTTTATGGACAAGAAAACAGGAACGGGACATTTGTTATTTCCGATTGTTTTTTCCTCTGTACTTCTTTTGTTATTGGCCTTCACGCCGCGCGGAGCAAGGTTTCTAAGAGCACTTCGTCCTTCATGGTTGTATAGTTTGCAATACTTGCGAATTCCTATCGCATCTATGTTCTACATTTTAGCAACATGGAAACAAACGCCGTGGGAGATGACTTTTTACGGTATGAATTTCGACATTGCCTTCGGTGTTCTTGCCTTGGCGTGCATGCCGATTTTCCCAAAGAAAAAAAGCAAGTATAAACTTGCTTTTTCAATCTTCAATGTTGTTGGAATTGCCTCAATTGTTTGGCAGTATATTTTGGTGTTAGGAAGCGTGCCGAGCGATTCGCAATGGCTTGGACTTACTCAGCCAAACTATTCAGCAACTCACTTTCCTTACGGATGGTTTGTCACTGTCATCTTCCCGCTCATACTAGCTTCCAATGTTGCGCTATTGGTTCAGAACCTTACGCATCACGAGAAACCCATTTTGTAATTACGCCTTCTTCTCTTCGCGGTAAACAATAAATCCTGCGAATGCGAGCAGTGCGAAAAGCAATGCCGATCCTGCGTAAGAGAGAGTTGTTCCTTTCTCCCAAACCTTTGGTTCGAAAGACCATTCAACCGTGTGTGTTCCTGCTGGAACCATTACTCCACGAAGAACGTAGTTCACGCGTGCAGCATCCACTTCGTTTCCATCTATTCTGCAAATCCATCCTTGTGGATAATAGATTTCACTGAACACAACAGGCTGTGCTTCTGCTGAAGTGTTGTTCACTTCGTAGCGCAAAACTTTGGTTTCGTAGGCCAACATGCGAACTGATGCGGTGCTATCTACTGCTGTTTGTGGCGCACGGAATTGTGTCGCGAAAGCCGCTTGGGTTGTGGCTTCCATCTTCGGGTTTATTTCACCCAAAGCAACAATTTCTTCGTCACTGTTGTTGGTAGTACTCACCTTGGATACAAACCAAGCATTACCCAAAGCGAATTTATTTGGAAGTGCAGGTTGCTCAGGATTTCCAATGTAGTACTTGGTATTCAACATATTTAAAACCGTTAAAGTTCCTCCCAAAGAATCGTATGTACCCGCTTGCAAATAAGCAAGGGCACTGTCTAACTCTTCAGCCAAATGGAAATCGATAATCTCTTGCATGCGCTTCAACTTCGCACCGTGATATCCGCCTATGCTCTTGTGGAAGAATGAAGTTTCGGCATCGTTGAACGGATTGCCTAAACGAGCCACACGGAAATCAGAGTTCAACTGAAGAGCACCAAAATTGGCAACTTCCTTCAAAGCACCTTTTGTCTTCACGTGATCGTAAATACCTGAATTCGTCAAGGCTTGTTCCAAAGCATTTGACTTGTTGTCGAAATCTGCAACAGCAGGTTTTTCCAAATCGAGAATCGAGAAGTCTGCAGCGCTAGGCTTGACAGGAATCTCCTTTTCTTCAAGCGTTACAAATTTCTTGTACGCACCTTTTTCCTTTTCTAAATTCAGATAACGTCTTGAAACGCTGAATCCATCGAACAAAACAATTACTCCTACAATCGGAAGAATAGCCATTTTCAAAGTCTTGTTGTTCACGTATATGAGCGCGAGAACTCCACCCGAAATCAACAACACCAAGAACAATGAACGCTTCGCATCGGCCTTGAAAATTTCAGCTCGCACATCTTGCAATGCGCTGCTGTAATCGTCAACCATAGCCACTTGTTCTTTCGGAGCGCTCTTCGCCATTTGATCGAATTGCTCCTGTTCTTGTTGGCTAATCATGGTTCCTGTTGAACTTGGACTAACATTTAAATACATGATCACAATTACAAAAACAGCAACTGCTCCTGTAAGAATTTTCTTTCCGTTCTTTCCCCAAGCCACTTCGCCTTCAACCAATTTCTTCAAGAACATCATACCCATAGCAGCAGCCATGACTTGAATAAGCACCAAGATCATTTTTGAATCGCGGAACTTGTTGTACATCGGAATTTTTTCAATGAACATGGAATTCAATCCAGTCATTTCCTTCAAACACAATCCGAGTGCAAGCAGGGTAATAACCAAGAATGGCCATTTGATTCCATCTTTCAATCCAACAAATGCTAAGATGAACAACGTCATAATCGCAGCACCGAAATAGAACGCACCACCGGTGAAGCGTTGTGCTCCCCAATAGCTGTTGGTTCCTTTTAGGTCGTCTTTGAATTTGTTTACATTTTTATTTCCTTTCGCGGCATTTGGAATAGCCTCTTTGTTTTTATCTCCAATTGCAGCAGAAGCACCGCCTTTGGCATTCGGGATTATCAATGACCATTGCTCTCCTGAAGCGAAGTTGTAATCGAGAATGTAAGAACCGCTCAGACCTTCTTGTTCAATGTTTGAGCTTTCCTTTGGTTTAAGTGTAAGGTCTGAACTACCACGCGTGGTGTATTTGCTGTACTCGTAGGTAGTCATTAAGTTACTCGCACTTGGAAGTACAGCAACTACGCTAGCAACCGCCAACACGACCAATGACATACCTAGCGCTTTGAATTGTTTTGCTAACACTAAACGAATCGATTCTCCCACGGCAACTGCCACAAGCAAGAATGCCAAATAGTAAGTCATTTGCAGGTGATTCGCAGCAATGTTCAATCCCAAGAAAAGCATAAAGATGGCGCCACCTAAATACGCTCTGCCTCTGAACGCCAGAATGAATCCACCAAGCGCTGGGGCCAAGAATGCAATGGAAGTAACTTTACCTGTATGTCCGGCGCCGAGATACAAAATGTTAATGGTTGCGAAACCGAAGGCCACTGCACCCACCAAACTGTACCAAGGACCTAAGCGAAGACACAATCCGAGAATGTAATACCCCAAGAAGCACAAGAACAAGGTTCCAATTGCGCCAGGTAAACCTAGACGAAGGGTTAGTAAAATTGGACGAAGCAAGTTAGCGTTATGTTCTGTAGAAACTTGGTAAGCCGGCATTCCACCGAACATAGAGTTCGACCAAAGGGCCTCTTCATTGTGAAGTTCACGGTAGTTAGAAAGTTCTTGAGACATGCCTCTCCACTGAACAATATCGGGTTGATTCAAATCGTAACCTTGCCAAAGCGGTGAAAAATAAACACTCGCTAAAATCACGAGTGAGAGGATTGCCACTGCGTGTGGCCAAGACAATTTCAAAAACTTATTCATGTTATTCCTGGTCTTTTATTTCTACAAAATCTACGTATTCGCTGTCTGGCGTTTTGTGTCCAGTCGTCTGCTTGTTTCCAAACTGAGGCTCGCTTTCTCTTCGTTTATTCTTGTTCACTTCTTCGTTTACTTTATTCACAGCATAATTCGCAGTTAAACGAACTACAAATCGAATAATTCCTGAAATGATAAAAATCCAAAGAATGGTTTTTAAAACTCCACCTAAACTCGCAACCATCATTTCGTTGTCAACTCTTTAAATACTTGTTCCAATTTCTGATCTGAAGCCGTTAACTCATTAACAGGCGCATTCGCTACCACATTTCCTTTACTAATGATTACCACACGAGAACACATAGCCTCTACTTCTTGCATGATATGGGTAGAAAGTAAAACGGTCTTTTCCTTCCCCATTTGAATAATAATCTCACGAATGTCTGCAATCTGGTTTGGATCCAAACCACTCGTTGGTTCATCGAGAATCAAAACTTCCGGATCGTGAATAATGGCTTGAGCCAATCCCACACGCTGACGGTAACCTTTCGACAATTGTTGAATGGGCTTGTGCGCTTCAGGCGTTAGACCAACCAAGGCAATAACCTCTTCCACCCTACTCTTCAAATTCTTTACGCCGTGAAGACTTCCTGCAAAAGTCAAATACTCGCGAACATACATGTCTGTGTACAACGGATTGTGCTCGGGCAAATAACCCACGCGTCTCTTCACTTCTAAAGGCTTCTCGTTTACATCGAATCCACAGACTGAAACCTTTCCCGACATAGACGGAATATAGCCTGTGATAATCTTCATCATTGTACTCTTTCCCGCCCCATTCGGACCTAAGAAGCCAATGACCTCTCCTTTTTTCGCTTCGAAGGAAACTCCATTCAAAGCGGTTTGTGTACCGAACATCTTGACTACCTGACTTACTGAAATTGACATAAAGGTCGTGTCTGTTATTTACTAAAATTCGAGTGTAAAGATAGCAGAAATCACTTGTCAGTTCGGCCACTGACCTTAGTCAATTCCACAACTACATATTAATTCGTATATTCGAAGACCCTTTAGCCCAAAAACTATGAAAACAGAGCAAATACAATGGACGGTCACCAAAGATTGGGACACAAGAAATATTCAACTCAGCAATGCTCAATTGGTCCTGGTTTTTGCAGGCATTGACATTATTCCCAATTGCAATTATTACGAAAAGCTTCATGCGGTGTATCCAAATGCTCAGATTGTTTTGGTTAGCACATCAGGCGAGATTCAAGGAAATGAAATGTTTGAAAATACGGCTTCGGCCACGGCCATTTATTTCGAAAATACTCCCATGCGCATTTCTTCGAAAGAGAACATAGGCGGGAGAGACGCTGAGCAGATTGGAATTGAAATTACAAATGAGCTGCTAACAGAAAACTTGAAACATATTTTGTTATTCTCTGAGGGCGGACACATGAATGGTGATCACCTTATTGAGGGAATTTCAAAAAATCTTCCCAAGCATATTGTTGTAACCGGAGGAATGGCTGGTGATTCCGCGCGATTCGCAAAAACCATGATGGGACTGAATGAAAACCTTTCTGAAAATTTAGTTATTGCCATTGGTTTATACGGAGATGCAATAGAGGTTGGTTATGGATCAAACGACGGTTGGGATCTGTTCGGTCCATTGAGATTGGTTACCAAAGCTGAAGAGAATGTTCTCTATGATTTAGACGATACCAATGCGTTAGAAATTTATAAAAAATACCTCGGCGATCGGGCGAATGAGCTGCCGGGTGCGGCCTTACTCTTCCCTCTTTGTATTTTGAAACCTGACGGAACGAGGTTGGTTCGTACCATTCTTTCAATTAACGAAGAAAATCAAAGCATGCTCTTTGCTGGAAATGTTCCAGTAGGATCGAAAGTTCAATTTATGATGGCGAACTTCGACCGTGTCATCGAAAGCGCCAGCGTTGCCGCATTAAAAAGTCGTATTCATGAAAATGAAAATCCCGATTTAACCCTCATGGTTTCTTGCGTTGGTCGAAAGCTTGTGATGCAAAATAGAACTGAAGAAGAGATTGAAGCTGTGGTAGAAACCTACAATAAAGAATCAACCTTTTGCGGGTTTTACAGCAATGGAGAAATTTGTCCATCTACCGACGGCGTAAATTCGTTGCATAATCAAACCATGACCATAACAACGTTCAAAGAGAGAGTATGACCTTTGATTCTTTGCATCCGCTTTTAAAACGCCAGTTAAAAAAATACCTGGGTTTGAAAGAGGATATACCAGAATATCTTTTTAGCTTTTTGAAGAGCGTTAATCAAAGCTATTTGCTATACGACAGCAATCGCGAGCTAGTTGAGCGCGCAATGCGGTTGAGTAGCGAGGAATTATTTGAAAAAAACACCAAATTATCTGAAGAGGCGGCTGTTCAGCGCGCCTTGATAAACAACATCAAGGAAGCTATTCAAACTATTAGTCCTGAACAAGAAATTAACGACGACGATATTCTTCGCATTGGAGACACTCTTACGAATACGGTTAACGAAAGAATAGAATTTGAAAAGCAACTTGAAGAATCACGCCAGAAGGCTGAAGAATCACTTGAAACCCGAAAACTCTTTTTAGCAAATATCTCGCACGAGATTCGTACGCCCATAAACGCTATCTCAGGTATGTCCGGCATTCTTGCCGACACTGAAATTTCTGAAACACAAAAGCAATACGTAAAAGCCATTCAGTCTTCTTCAAAAAGTTTGATGGTTATTGTGAACGATATTTTAGACATGTCGAAGCTAGAAAGTGGAAAGTTTTCGGCCGACTTCATTCCGTTTGACATTCGTTCCATTGTAGATCCTTTGTACACGAGTTATTTGTTGCGAACAGATGAGAAAGGAATTTCCTTCAACATTGATTACCCGAAGGATATGCCTCGATGGGTTTTTGGTGACCCAACGCGTTTAGGTCAAATCTTAAACAATCTCATTTCTAACGCAATTAAGTTTACCGATAAAGGAAGTGTTTCGCTCAAGATAAATTTCGAAAAGAAAGGTAAACTCAATGATTTTTGTTTTAGTGTTACAGATACAGGAATAGGGATAGACCAAGAAAAACTCAAAACTATTTTCGAATTCTTCTCTCAAGAAGACAACACCATTACACGTAGGTTTGGTGGAACAGGCCTTGGACTTGCCATTTCAAAATCTATCGCTGAATTGCTGGGCGGAGAGATAAAAGTTGAAAGTGAAAAGAACGTTGGTTCAACGTTCAAATTTAGTCTCACCATGCCTGAAGCGGCAGAACAAGAAAAGAATGTTGCTGTTACTTTATCAGATTTGACAGGAAAGAATGTTCTCATCGTAGAAGACAACGAATTAAATCGTTTTCTAGCGGTAACTATTTTGAAAAAATGGAACGCCAATATTCACATTGCAGAAAATGGCGAAGAAGCAGTGGCAGCAGTGAAAAACAAAGAGATTGACATTGTTCTTATGGACATTCAAATGCCCGTAATGGATGGTGTAGCGGCATCTATTGCCATTCGAAACGAACTGAATTCCAATGTCCCTATCATTGCTTTAACAGCTAATGCCCTAGAAAGCGAAAAAGAAAAGTGTTGGCAAGCCGGAATGAATGAATACATTACGAAGCCTTACAACCCTAATTATTTACTAGAGAAAATAATATTTCTAATTGAAAACGCCGCTAGCGATGAAGAACAAAATTCAGAACATGTTTCGCTTGAAAGCCTCAGTGAACTGATGAATGGTTCGAAAGAACAAATGATTCAGATGACTACTGTTTTCCTAGATCAAATTGAACGTCATTTCAACGAGTTGAAATTCGCTTTAAACGAAAATAATCTCACTGAGATTTCACACATAACACACAAACTAAAGTCTTCATTTAAACTTTTCGGTCTAAACAAAACCGGCGGTTTACTTGAGCGTATTGAACAAAAGGCCAAAAATCTCGAGCGCAAGGAGTTACATGCAGAGTTGCAGGTAATTCTGAGCATGCAACCGCGATTGACCTTCTTAATACAAAAAGAATTGAACCAACTTATTGCATCGAAAACAAATTCATGAACATTGCCATTTTAGCGTCCGGAGCAGGCAGCAACGCCGCGAACATCATTCAACATTTCAAAAACACTTCCGTTCAAATTTCTCTTATTGCATGCAACAATGCCCAAGCGGGAGTTTTTCAAATTGCACGAGACAACAGCATCGATTCAATGCTATTGACCAAAGAGAATTTCAAAACATCTGACCAATTCGTTCAAGAACTTCAGCGTAGAAAAATTGATTTGGTCATTCTTGCAGGATTCCTTTGGTTAGTTCCATCAAATCTTGTTCGTGCTTTCGAAAATAGAATCATCAATATTCATCCCGCACTTCTTCCCAAATTTGGTGGAAAGGGCATGTACGGACATTTCGTGCATAAGGCTGTTTGCGCAGCTAAAGAAAAAGAAAGTGGAATAACAGTTCACTTGGTGAATGAAGAGTTCGACAAAGGTGAAATAATCTTCCAAGCAGCCTGCAATGTCGAAGAATGCTCTGCTTCAGAAATAGAAACCAAAGTGCGCGCGCTAGAGATAGCCCATTTCCCAAAAGCTATTGAAAACTTTATTTCGAAAATGTAATTTATAACACGCTTATGCGGTGTAATTTCGCCCCATGAATTGGGTAGAAATTGGCTCTTGTTTTATGGTGTTGTTCGCTGTCATAGACATCGTTGGCAGCATTCCCATTATTCTCGATACACAAAAGAAAACGGGTAAAATTCAGCCATTGCTTATCACATTGGTTTCCTTAGTTCTTATGCTGTTGTTTCTCTTTGCAGGAGAATCAATCCTCGGGATTTTCGGAGTAGATGTTTATTCGTTCGCTGTTGCAGGCGCGTTTATCCTGTTCTTCATTGCTATGGAAATGATTTTAGGCATTCAGATTTTCAAACAAAAAGAAGCTTCATCGAAAGTTGCGGCGGTCATGCCCCTGGCCTTTCCCACCATAGCCGGAGCAGGCACTATTTCTACGCTCATTGCCCTTCGCGCGGAATACCAGAGCATAAACATTGTGATTGCAATTCTTTTGAATATGCCAATCATTTTTCTTGTTTTGAAATTAACCAATCGCATTGAACGCATTTTAGGCCCAAACGGTCTCGCCATTCTCGAGAAAATGTTTGGCATTATACTTTTAGCCATTGCTCTGAAACTATTCAGTAAGAACATCGCATTCCTATTTCCACATTAATATTTCAACATGAAAAAAATATACCACCTCGCCAACTGTGGCACTTGTCAGAATATCATTAATGAATTAAGTCCGCTTCCGAAAGGAACCGAACTTCAAGACATTAAAACCTCTTCAATTACTGAAGAGCAACTCACGGAAATGCACGCCCTAGCAGGAAGCTACGAAGCGCTTTTCAGCCGTCGCGCATTGAAGTATCGTGAACTCGGCTTGAATGAAAAGACACTTTCTGAAAAGGAATATAAAAAATATATTTTGAAAGAATACACCTTCTTAAAGCGCCCAGTTTTGATCTTCAACGATCAAATCTTCATTGGCAATGCGCCGAAGGTTGTTGCTGCCGCGAAAGCTTTCCTTCAAAAGAAATAAATTTGCCCGGTGGCAAATAACAAGAACCTAGGTGCTCATCTAGCCTTGCTAGCAGTTGCGCTCATATACAGCGCGAACTACCTCATTGCGAAATGGGTCATGCCTAATCCCATTGGCCCCAATGCATTCATTGTTCTTCGTGTATCGGGTGCATTGGTGCTTTTCTTTTTGGTTTCTTTCAAGTTTCTCGAAATTCCCAAATTGCGAGACGTTCCTCTTTTCCTCTTTTGCGGATTAACAGGCGTAGCCACTAACCAATTGTTTTTCTTCAATGGGCTTTCGCTCACCACTCCTGTGAACGCCTCCATTATTATGTGCACCAACCCCATTCTGGTGGCCGTTCTTTATTTTGTTGGAAAAAGAAAGTGGCCGTCTCTCATGACAGCCTCTGGAATTGTGCTCGGTTCCGTTGGAGCCCTGGGGATTATTCTTCTGCGCGCATCGTTCGAAGCGAGCGCAGACTATCTAAGAGGAGATCTTTATATTTTAATTAACTCCCTTTCGTACGGTTTGTATTTAACCACTGCGCCCAGGCTCATGAAAAAATACAAACCCATTACGGCAATTACTTGGGTCTTCGCTTGTGGACTGCTTTTCATTCTACCCATTGGATATTCCGATGCAAGCTCAATTGCTTGGGGTACACTCACACCGCTGCATTGGATGAGTCTCGCATTTATCATTGTTGCAGTAACCTTCCTCACCTATTTGCTCAACATCTATGCGCTAAGTAAAGTATCTCCAACAGTTACAAGCGCATACATTTACCTTCAACCATTATTGGCCGGCGTGTTTGCATTTTTGTTTGCGGGAATAGGAAACCAAGATCACACCGCAAGCATTACAGTAGAGAAAATCCTTTTCGCCCTGCTCATTTTCGCAGGGGTTTATTTGGTTGGAAAAAGAAACGACTAGAACGACATCTCAAGACCAATAGACGGAAGCATTGGCAATTGATCTACACGCTTCGAAGTTACACGGTCTATGTAAAACACGTTCGCTCTGTTGTATGCATTCGTTAAACCGAAGTTTAACTCCAAGGTAGATTTCTCCCATTTGAATGTTTTGCGAATGTTCGCATCCATTCTGTGGTACCATGGCAATCTCCCTTCATTCAAAGGAGCGTATTGAATACCTAATGTGTTTGAGTTCGTGTAGATATAATCCGTTGAAATTCCTCCGCTCAACGTCGGTGGCTCATATCCGCCTTGTGTCTGAGTAAATGGAAGTCCACTACCCAAGTTCCAACGCGCACTTACCTCCCAACTGTCGTTCTTACCCCAAGAGTGAGATGCAACAACGTTCACGTTGTGTCTGCGATCAAATACGGGGTCATACCAGCGCAATCCATCCCAACGGTCAACATTCATAATCGAATAAACCACATTGATGTTTGAATGCTTGGTAGCGTATTTCAAGACTACGTCTATACCCTTTGCAAATCCACTTTCCAAAATGTAATCCTTACGCAACAACTCAGGCTTGTCTTGATTGTCTGCGTCGTCAGGGAAAATCTTATTTCTGTTCGTATTTGTTACTTGCTTGAAATTACGGTAATACCCTTCCACATTCAAATTCAACTCTTCTGTAATGTCGAACTCAAAACCTGCAACTAAATGCGAAGCCTTTTGAAGGGAATTTGCAATATCCACAACCTCTCCATTTGGCATAGTCATAGAATTCTGAATTTCATCTGGGCTAGCTAAGAAGCCATAGAATAAATTCACGATATCTCTATCGCTGTTAGTCGCCATTAAGTTCTGAGAGTATAGACCCGCTGCTGTTTTCAAGCGTAAGCGCTCAGACATCTTGTACTTCATACCAATACGAGGCTCAGGAGAAACCGCAGAAAGTGAGCTGTAATATTGCACGCGGAATCCGGGCTCAATAATGATTTTCTTTCTGTTAATTTTATAGGAAACAAAACCATTCAACTCGGTGGTGTTCTGCTCTACATCTATTCGTACTCCGAGTGGATTGAATGTATTGAAATTGGTAGAAAAACCAACGACTTCCACTCCGTATTTTATCGCATCTTTTCCAACACTGTAATTGAAATCCAATCCGAAATTGAACGAAGTAATTCCGCTCTTACGATCGGGCACCGTTTCTTCTTGCAAAAGAATGTTATACTTGCTCCAAGCAAAATTTCCGTTGATTAATACTGGCGAACTCGTTGGCACTACTACGAAATTTCCACCCGCACCCACGTTCTTCCAATTTAAATTAGAAAGTGCCTGGTACTTGGTAACCTTGTCGTCAAATGAAAATCCAAACAAATTGAACTTACTTCCGTTCGATCCACCAAAAGACAGTTTTCCATACAAGTCTGTATAGGCAAAAGGCAATCCATTTCCGTCGTTCACAAACGGATACACCTTCGGTGAAGTCTTGTCCAAATAACTGTTCTTTGCACTTAATATGTAAGATATTCCACTTCCATTTTTCGCTAGTTTTTTCAAAGGACCTTCCAACTGAATTTTTCCTCCGAACGGGCTAAAACCTATCTTTCCGTCGTGACCCTTTTTATTTCCATCGCGAGTGGTAATATCAATTACAGAAGAAATTCTTCCTCCGAATTGAGCTCCAAAACCTCCGGTAAATACATCAGCATTAGAAATAATATCGGTGTCAAATACCGAGAACAAACCTATACTGTGGAAAGGGTTGTAAACAATCATTCCATCTAAAACCACTTTATTTTGAACGGGACTGCCTCCACGAACGAACACCTGTCCACCTTGGTCACCAGTAGATATAAATCCTGGAAGCGTAGTCAATACTTGAACAATATCTGTCTGTCCGCCGAACGAAGGAACACGTTTAAAATCTTTCGGACGTAATGTTTCCGATGAAATATTTACGTTGTTGATTTGCTCTGAACGTTGATCATTAATTTCCAAAACACCCATCATGTTTGATCCCGACTCGAGTAAAATATTCGTTGAAACCAGCTGACCTTGTTTCACAGTAATGGTGTCTCGGTATTCATTGAAGTTAATCACCTTCACAAAAAGGTAATACGTACCCGGTTGTAATTTGGTCAAGCTGAAATAACCGTTCTCATCGGTATTGGTACCAACAGTGGTTCCCTCTAAAGCCACCAAGGCCATTAAGATGGGTTCTCCCTTCTCTTTGCTCTTCACAAATCCACGAATGGTGCAGTCCTGAGCTTGAGCAACAAACCCAGCAAACAGAGCCAATACAAAAAAGATATTCTTCAACTTCATGATTTTCAATTCAGATAGCCGCGAAGATAAGATACTTCAATGCTTTATTTCACAAGGTTTCCGCATAAATTTCATTCAAACAAACATTGAATTTTTCAATGAATTTGGCTTGAATACATTCTGTTCTTACCTTAGGCATTGTATTTGGCTATGTCCAAAAAATTACTCCTATGAAAAAATTATTGTTATTCGTCTTTTTACTCGGATCTCTTCAGAGCATCGCGCAAACAGACTATCCAGATTTGCTTGCCATGTTCGTAGATGAGAAATACGAAAAGTGTTTATACAAAGCAGAGAAATACACGTTGAACGAAAAGACAAAAAAGGATCCCCTTCCTTACCTTTTCATGAGCCGTTGCTATTACGAAATGTCGAAGCGTGACGAGTTCAAAGAGAAGTTTCCGACTGCTGGAAAAGACTGCTACAAGTACGCTTCGAAGTATTCTTCGAAAGACAAAAACAAAACATTCTACGCGGAACATGAAGATTACTTCACAGAATTACGCAACACTGCAATTAGTGAGGCAGAGGTTATGTTAGACGCAATGAAGTACACAAAAAGCAAAACACTTTACGACAACTTAATCGACTGGGATGCGAATGACGCCGGAGCTTGGATTATGCTTGGAGTTTCTTTCCAGGGCGCGAAGCAAAAGAAAGAAGCGGAAAACGCATACAAAACTGCAAAGAAGTTATTGACCGACAAGACCTGTTCTGTTGAAGTAAAAGGTCAGAAAGATTTGTTGAAAAACGCAATCATCTACTATTCTGAAAAACTCTACACCGAAGGAAATTCTGCCGAAGCGAAAGTTTGGTTGGAATTAGGAAAAGAGTGGTTTATGGACGATAAAGAATATCAAGTGACTTACTCGCAATACGCGAATTAATATTTTTCAAGTTGAAAGAAAAGCCATCTTCGGATGGCTTTTTTATTTGATTATTTTCCGAAGGAAATAGGCTATTCCTCTTCCTCCTTCAATTGAAAAATAAGGAAGCAAGTTGCCACCAAAAGATCTGAAAAAAACTTCAATTTCTGGAATCATAGATCCTTCGAAATCGAAAGAAGAACACCCTCTCCGAATACCTTCTTCAATACAAAACTTTACCCCACACGCTGAAAGAGCGTTGTCGTTCTTGGCATTACTCGAAACCAAATAATAACAGACATCGTCTACAATTGCACAGAACGCCTGATAATGCCCACCTTCCGCAATAACCGTGAAGGCAGAGGCTGAGTTCAATGAATTGAACTTCGAAAGCAATTGCTCATGAGCCACTCCTTTCGCTGCACTTGAAGCCATGAACAACTTCATTTCATCTTCACCGAAAGATCTAACTTCAAATGTAAAATCTGAAAAGCGCTTCAACTTATTTCGAAGCTTTGAATCGATCTTCTCCTCCCAATTCCGCAATTCTAAAATGCGATACGTGTATTTCGTTTTTGGAAGGGTACCTTTCCATATGGCTTCCTGAAAATCGGTAAACTCAACAGGAAAATCAAACTTCCAATAACCCCACTTTCCATTTTCAACAAAAGCAAGTAAAGCCTTTTGAACTTCCTTCTCTTTTGCGCGTTTAGTAGCAGGTTTGTCATAGTTGGTTAAAAATGTGAGCCAACAATTTGGAGAGAAAGGCGGTGTAATGAGGCTATTCATCAACTTCTTACCAGACTCCCAAACCCACATCACTGCAATCACCTCTGCATCTTCCAAGAACTTCAACAAGAATAATTCAGAGCCGTATGCTTCGCGTAGAAAAACAGGAAAACCCTTTTTCTCCCATTGAGCAATAGCTCCTGACGAAGACTCAATGACTACTTGCATTCAAATTTGATTTATATGCCGAAATTAAAACTTGCTCCTCCACTTCCCAATTCAAAACTTTTTTTGCAGCTTTTAATTTCGACTGATAAAGACTTAAGTCTTCTGTTAACATGCTATTCACCACCTCGTTGATCGATTCTATATTCCAAGCGGGGATAACTCTTCCAACTTCATACTCATTTACCAAGGCAGCACAATCTGGCAAAGGATTCGTAAGGACAGGAATCTCGGATTGGATATACTCGAACAATTTATTCGGAAGCGAATACTTGTAACTTAAACAAGTTGGCTCAACTGAGTTCAATCCAACATCTGCACTTCCTGTATACAACGGAATATCGGAATAGGAAACCGCAGGAACAAAGAAGATATTCTTGTTTGTCAATGCGTAAGTTTCAATCGTCTCTTTCAAAACTCCGAATCCCATAAACACAATTACAGCATCCCTATCTTTTCTTGCTTGAAACGCACTCAACAAAACTTCAATACCCCTGCCCTTTCCCAACATGCCTTGGTAAAGAAAAATTCTTTGATTATTTTCTAAGCCTAACTTCTCGCGAAGTGTATTCGAACGCAATACGTTCATTTCGTTTGGAAGATTTCGAATAAGGGCAACCTCTTTCAAATTAAAAACGGTCTTATAATACTCCCTAATAGATGGACTTACTGTAATAACCAATCTCGACCACTTGATAAACATATGCTCAAATGTTCGCACTAAGATTTTCATAAACCAACTTTTCCCGTTCCTGTGGGACTCTAATTCATGACAATCATAAACTAGCTTCAATTTAGGCCTTGTCATTTTTGCAAGAACACCAATAACGTAAGCCTCATAATCGTTGCAATGCCACACATCTACATGTCTATATCTAGCTATTACCCGCGTGGTGTACTCTAAATAATGAATTCGACCCAACAGCAATCTTGGAACTTTCCAATTCAGCGAACTCAGCTCCACTCTTTCTACATCGACGCCATTAAAGCATTCTTTCGTTGCTACATCTCCCTTTTTCCAAGCAACAACAGTTGCGGGAAATCCAGCCATTGAAAGTCCCTTCGCCATTCGATACACGCGATTGTCATTCACGAAATTTGAGACTAGTAGAGAAATTACTTTCATAGTTTCTCTTGATATTTCTTAGTGTATCGCTCCAAAAACCAAAGGATTACAAGAATATTAATGCTGAAATAAACCACTTTTGAAATTACTAAAAACTTAGTTGCCTCCAATTCATTCATTCCCCAAACATGAGCTAAATAGACTGCCACTATGGCTAGAACAAAATGCAAAGCGTCTAGGAATAGTCCCGCACGCATCATATTTATTCGATAAGTAATAAAAGACAGCGACGACGTTACAAAATTTAAGGCAAACCAAAAGATGAGATACTTCAAATATGCCAGGGAACTTAACCAAGCTGGACCGAAGATAAATCCCATGGTATTCGTTGGTAACATCTGAACTACAAAAATCATGAATCCTGCAACTATCAAAAAACGGAACAACACTTTGTAATAAAGGGCTTTCAATTCTACTGGACTTTCAATTTCAGATATACGTTGAAAAAACACTTGTGAATATGAGTTGCTAATAACATTCAGCGGACCAAGTACAATTCTTCTACAAAGCGCCATAAGGCCAATGCCAAGCAGACCGTAATAAAAAGCGAATATGCCTATGTGTGCCGATTGGGCAAGTCTGTTTAATACACTTCCCCACACACTAAAGAGCGGATAGTCTTTATGAAGTATGGCCAACGCCTTCATTCTTTCGTTCGATAAATTTCTAAGACCGTTGGGTTCTGATTTTAGAAAGTTAAAAAAAACATAAAATCCACTGCCTATCGCTGCAACTACTGTCGAGAATATGAGCCCAATCGATCCCCACGATCCCCACCCCGCTGCTATTTTCAATGGCTCTGAAGAAAACGAAGCCCATACCTTACTTTTCGAAGCTATCTTATACTGCTTGAGACGAGAAAACCAATAATTAAAAATATTAAAAACCGCAGTGAAGAAGAGTACAATTGGAAGTGTCCACAAAAAAACACCTATCGATTCATTCGACAACCAATACGAAACGTCTTTCGCGAAAAAAAGCATGAAAAGCATTAAGAACAGACATGAGTAAAAGGCTACTTTGAGCGAGAGACCTACTACATGCAAAGCATCACTCTTATCTCTATGTGACATGATAGCAAACTCATACTTCCCTGTAATAAGCGGCGTTAAAACAGCAATTAACATGACATACTGTTCTAACGTTGTAAAATCTTCCGGAGAAAAAAGTCTGGTAACAAAAGGAGACATCAAAAAAACTAAACCTTGGCCTAGCACAGTCCCACCCATTAGCGTAAGCACATTACGAACGTACTCGCCACGGAAGACTTTTGTAAACGACCAGGCTGACATGTATCTCATGAGATGACTTAGCTTTTGGTCTTCGCGGCAGAATAAATACGCTCAATAATTTCAACAACTTTCAATCCTTCTAAGGCATTGGTTGTAATATTCGAAACACCGCTAATGGCTTCAACAACGTTTTGAATAATATAAACGTGATTCGCTGCACTACCCTTATAGTGTCCGTAGTCGTTCGCCGGATTTCCTTCCGCCAAAACAGGCATGGTGTAATTTTCAATCTGGCAATACGCCACTTCGTTCATGTACTGACCGCCAATTTTCACTGTTCCTTTTTCAGCAACAACCGTAAGGCTGCTCTCATAGTTCACACCGCTCACAGCCGTTGAGAAGTTTATTGAACCCATTCCTCCTTCAACCAAATCGAACATAACAATTCCAGAGTCTTCAAACTCGGTTGAATGCGCGTGGTTGAAATCGTGGAGTCTTGCTTGAATATTATCTATATCTCCGAACAACCAGTACATAATATCAATGAAGTGAGAAAACTGTGTGAACAAAGTTCCTCCGTCTAAATCTTGCGTTCCCTTCCAACCACCTTTCTTGTAATAGCGATCATCTCTATTCCAGAACAAATCAATGTTCACCATGTAAATTTTTCCAAGAATGCCCGACTGAATCAACTCTTTCATCCACACACTTGGCGGACTGTATCTGTTTTGCATAACACAGAACACTTGTTTGTTTGCGCGAAGTGCCTCGAAAATAATTTTCTCTCCATCCGCTTTGTTCAAAGCCATTGGCTTTTCTACAACAACGTGCTTTCCAGCTTTCAAAGCAAGTAGAGCGTGTTGAGCATGAAGTCCGTTCGGCGTGCAAATACACACAACATCTACCTCTTCATTCTCCAACATATCTTCCGGAGAATGATAAAAATGAATATCCTCTGCAACACCGCATTCCTCGCGTGAACGAACGTCGCACATCGCAGACAATTCTGTTTGTTCGTTGCGTTGAACCATTTCAGCATGACGCTTACCAATATGCCCAGCGCCTATAACCGCAAATTTAATTTTACTCATAAAGCTTTATCAGATGCAAAAGTACGGAGAACCAATGAAATTAATCCCTTGGTGAAGGGTTCGATATGATAAATCCTAAGTTGAAAAGTATGCTCCAAGGATTCTCCTTTTGCTCGTAATAATTGGCCGATAAACTCACAGGACCAATTGGCGAGTGATAAACCAAGGTTCCGCTACCCAGAGTGTAGGTTCGATAGATATCTGAAGACGGCACCGCAGTTGCTTGAAACGGCTGATATCCGTATACATCAGCCCTTAAATCGACATTCTTAGTCAGATGAAGTACTGGCGAAATTCCAACGGTGAAGAATGACGTGCCTCGATACACTGGCAAATAAAATGTCCTGAATTCAGGAAAGAAACTTGGCGTTGGACTCATAATTGAAGTCGCCGTGGCATTCTGAAAATCTTTTTGTCCAGACCACAACACTTCAGCCTTTATGCCGAAAGAAAAGCGAGGCTGACTAATAATATAGTTCTCGTAGTACACTCGCATCTGCAGCCAAGAATGACTGTTGGAGAGCGTATCTCTGTTGATGCTCGTACTACCAGGGATCGTATACTCAGTCCCGGCAACACCTTTTCCCACCACCTTTATTTGCGAACCAGATGTAGCGTACTGAATACGATTCAACGTACTTCGAACATAATTGAAACGAACCATCTTCGCATTAAACTCTGTTAAATCGGCTGTGTCGATGCTCAAAAAATTCTTCGTCTGATAATAGTTATCGTATTGGTGCGTGTAGATTGCATCTAATTTAAACTTCGCTTTTCTTCCAGCTGGAAGAATCCATGAAGCCTCTCCGAACTGCTCATTCAACAAGACATACGAGGGTTTCACATCTTCGAAAAATGTCGTCAAACTTTTATAATAATCCCATCTATTCTGCGTGAAGGACACTTCAAATGCAACAGGAAGATTGAACAACATTATTTTCGATCGAGCCTTCGCCTGAACCGAACCGTAATAGCGTCCAAAGTAACTGTTGGCCTCAAGAACCGTGTTCACACGTCCGAAGAGATTGTATCGAAGACCAACGTAACCCGTATTAATGGATCGCGAACTGAAGTTACCTCCGAACGAAACAATCAAATCCTTTTCTCTTTGCACATGAAGATCTAAAACATACTTTCCTACCGATGGTTTGTAATACATTTTTGGATACATCGATTTTATACTTCCATCTGCTAACACCCTGAAATACGTTCGTTGCAATTCATTCAAGGGAAGTGCACTTTCCTTTCTTCCCAACAACTCTCGCACATACTGCGTTTGGCCCTTTGGTAATCCCTCCAGACGAACCTCATCTACTACAATCGGCGCACACTTCGAGCGAAACTGAAGTCTCCTGCTTCTTAATTCCTGGGCTGAAATTTCACGTTCAATAATTCTTTTTATTTCCGGAAGTGAACGCAGCGTTGAGACATAGCCTGAATCGATTGCAGCCATCGAATTCGCAAATTCAAACGTTGCTGTATTGTTACTGTTTGGTTGCACAATAAACACCTCTTCACATGGAATAAAAACTTCTTTCTGAGAAACAATCATCGCCTCTAATTGCGACATGAGATTGTTCTCCTTCGGATCAGCGGGTATGCCCGAAACATTACAGCCAAGGATTACATCCGGATGGAAATCACGGTACATAACATCAATAGGAAAATTGTTGTAGATACCACCGTCATACAAAAGCTTTCCATCTACTCGTCTTGGTGGAATGTAGAACGGATAAGTGCACGAAGCGCGAATGGCTTCATTCAAAGAACCTGACTTAAAAATCACTTCACGTTTGTCTTTAACATCCGCGGCTACACATCGGAAAGGAACAAACAAACTATCGAAATTCTGACGTGCTGCCTCACTGGCTGCACTCAACAGTTTCATGTGCACCCAATCCATTAAAGCCGGATTAATCAGATTGGTTGGAAGTGTATTTGAAATGTTATCACCACCCGAATACTTCAAACTAACCATAGAAGCTGTGGGCTCCGACTTCAAATAATAAAACTGCAAATCAATCGGCAGTTCCTCTCCTTCTGAAAGCATCGTAAATTCTGGTGTTCGACACAAAGAATCCATTTGACGGATCGAATATCCTGCGGCATAAAAAGATGCAATCACTGCCCCCATGCTCGTTCCACAGATGTAATCAATAGGCACATTGTTTTCTTCCAAGGCTTTTAAAAACCCGATGTGTGCCATCGCAGTTGCTCCACCTCCACTCAACACCACTCCTACGCGCTGGGCACTTGCCTTTTGCACCTGCATAAAAACAACCAAAAAGACCAAGGCGAGTCGTAGAAACTTCATAATGCAAAATTGCACTTTGTTCTTCAATGAACAACCATTTCAAGTTTAAATTTCAAACATCATTTGTTTATCAATTGATTTCACAATAGCGCCTTACTTTTGCAATATGAAATCCATTCGAAATAAGCGCAGATTACTAGGCGTGCTATACCTTTTAGCAGTCTATCTCGTCTTTCAATTGGTCTGGTGGGGTTGGCAGTTGTACAGACTGCAACGCGCATATTTGCAACATCTTCAATCCGAAGGGAACAAACTACCAGAAAACGCACTTCGAAATAAAATATTCATGATTATTGGTGAAGGTGGCGTTTTCTTGATTCTCTTATTTATAGGTATTTGGTGGATCAAGAAAAATGTTTGGCAAGACTTAAAGCGTGCGCAGAAAGAAAAGAACTTTTTACTTGCAGTAACACACGAACTGAAAACGCCCATTGCGGCAATTCGTCTGAATTCGCAAACATTAAAAAACCGCAAACTCACAGAAGAACAATCGCAAGATTTGTGTGCAGATATTATCACCGAATCGAATCGACTTGAAACACTCGTGAACAACATTTTGCTCGCAACTCAATTCGAACAAAACACTTCATTGGGCAATTGGCAAACAACTGATTTGTCAGTGCTTATTGAAGGTCAAATCAGACGTTTTCAGCAACTCTTCCCTGAACGTATTGTGAATTCAAACATTCAATCCAACATTCAGTTGGAAACGGAAGAAACAATGATTGTTAGTTTGCTTTTCAACTTGTTAGAAAACGCAAACAAATATTCACCACTTTCAGAGGCGATTTCAGTCTCCTTAAAAGGAAGTGATCATTTGGTTCTTCTCGAAATTACTGACCTTGGTGTGGGTATTCCTATCGAAGAACGTAAATCTGTTTTCGAGAAATTTCATCGTGTTGGCAATGAACAAACCCGCACCCAAAAGGGTACCGGTCTTGGGCTATACATCGTCAAAGAAATATGCAAAGCACATCGAGCAGAGATTAACATTAGCGACAACACACCAAAAGGAAGTCGCTTCCAAATAACTTTTTCAAAATGACAAAAAAAGTAGGACTTATTATTTTAGACGGATGGGGTATCGGCAAGAACGATCACTCGAACGCTATTCTTAGCGCACAAACTCCGTTTACGCATTACTTGAACAATACATCAGCGCATGCGACTCTTCGGACCGATGGCGAGTTCGTTGGTCTGCCAGAAGGACAAATGGGAAACAGTGAAGTTGGACACATGAACATCGGCGCTGGACGTGTGGTTTATCAAGATTTGGTAAAAATTCACTTGAGTATTCGAAACAACGAATTGCATAAAAATGAAGTTCTTTTAAAAGCACTTCATCACGCTAAAAAAGAAAATAAAAACGTTCACTTCATCGGTCTAGTTTCAGACGGAGGTGTACATTCGCACATCAATCACTTGAAGGCGCTCGTTGAAATTTGCGAGGAGCAAGAACTTTCGAAAGTCTTCATTCATGCTATTACAGATGGAAGAGATTGCGATCCGAAAAGTGGTGAAGGATTTATACTTGACCTGGAAAATCATCTCGAAGGAAAACAAGCAAAAATTGCAAGTGTTGTTGGAAGGTATTTCGCAATGGACCGCGATAAGCGTTGGGAGCGTGTGAAGAAAGCATACGACTTATTCGTAACCGGATCGGAAAGCAAAAGCCCTTCGGCGCATTTGGCAGTAGCACAATCCTATGTGAATGGAATAACCGACGAGTTTATTGAACCCATTCAAATCGAAGGAAATTATCAAGGGATAGAAGAAGGCGATGTTGTTATTTGCTTCAACTTCAGAACCGATCGTTGTCGTGAAATAACCATGGCCCTGCATCAGCAAGATTTTCCAGATTTCGAAATGAAAAAACTTCCGTTGTATTACGTGACGATGACACGATACGACGATTCATTTCAAAACGTACATATTCTCTTCGAGAAAGACAATCTTCATCACACCCTTGGTGAAACCCTAGCTGGTGCGAACAAAACACAATTGCGTATTGCCGAAACCGAAAAATATCCGCATGTTACCTTCTTCTTCAACGGAGGTAGAGAAGAGCCATTCGACGGAGAAAGTCGACTTATGGTTCCTTCACCAAAGGTTGCAACATACGATCTTCAACCCGAAATGAGCGCGAATGAAATTGCTTCATCTTGCATTCAATTCCTTCATGAAAAGACACCTGATTTTTTCTGTTTGAATTTCGCTAATCCAGATATGGTCGGACACACCGGTGTATACGAAGCCATCGTAAAAGCCATTGAAACAACAGACGCCTGCTTGAAGCAAGTTGCAGAGACGGCTATTGAATTGGGATATTCCTTAATTGTTATTGCCGATCACGGTAACGCAGACTGCGCCGTAAACGAAGACGGCTCTCCAAATACAGCACACACCACCAACCCCGTTCCCGTGTGGATTGTAGACAAAGAAATCACAAAAGTGAACGACGGAAAACTAGCCGATGTGGCACCAACTGTCCTCTCACTTTTGGGAATAGAAAAACCCCAAACTATGTCTGGGGTTTCACTTATCTAATTTTTGAAAATTAAGGCTTCTTGTGCATGACGTGAACATAGCCTTCTCGGCTAATTCCGTCTGAACGATTGAAGATCCAAAAGTAAACGCCGTCTTCAACGTCGGTGCCATTCCATGGATTGTCGTTGCTGTAATTCAAAGACTCATACATCAGTCCGCCCCAACGATTGAAGATGCGCAATTGACTGTTCGGGAAACTCTCCAAGCCTTTAATGATGAAACTTTCATTGTCGTAATCATCTACATTGATCAAAAGAATGTTAGGCTCTTCCGTATCGCAAACGGTAAGAATAAAAGGCACAACGCCAACTTGATTACACGCATCAGTTATCGTAACATCATACGATCCGCCTGTGAATCCGATAAGTGAATTTGTAACGCCATTCACATAAAACGCAGATGCAGAAGAAGGAGAGATCACATAAGGCTCCAATCCACCAGTCACCAAAACTTCCGACTCTATACCCGTGCATAAATCTTGAAGATCCTCAAACACAATTGCCGGTGGCTCTGTAATGATAAAGAGCGAAGAGTCGGTATTGCCGCAATAGTCAGTGACAGTCAACTCGTAGTTACCTGCGCTTCCTAATCCAAATGATTGAACCGCATTGGTTCCAATAGTCGCCCCAGCTCCATCTTGCCAATTGAATGTGTAGTTTGGAACACCGTTAGAAATTAACGGAACCGCGTTCACCGGAACTGTTGCATTCGGACACAAATTCAAAATATCTGTTACAGGTGCCAATTCTGTTGGAACGTAATCGACAATGTTCAATAAAGCTGTTGCGGTGTCCATCGCCTGAATAGACGGATTAAAGAAGACAAATCCAATCTCAATGGTTTCGTAACCAGCAGTTATATTTCCAAAGGTTACTGTCTGAGTTCCTTCAACAACATTGTCAATCATTCCATTAACAAATAATGTATCTGCAACCCCAGGGAACAAAATGATTTGGGAAACACCCCCTGTGTTGTAATCATCACCGAGCGTTGCTGTTCCTGAAAAAATTAACTGAATAGTATCGTTCTCTAGCAAGCACGGGGGCGGGGTAATCACGAATTGACCGTTGTAACAACCATCTCCTTCTAAGATAGAGTTCGCAGGAAATCCTGGTATTGGACTCACTCCTGGGTTAGTCACCGCAACCGATTCAATCAAACCTCCGCCAACATTGAAACTTCCTTCTTTCAAGAATACCGCAGAATCGAAAGCGGTATCAGACACATCTGCAATAGCCAACTTAATGTGATACGTTTGCCCACATTCCAAATTCTCATAGGTAGCGGTAAGGATCACTGTCATACCATCGTACTCAATGTAATTCGCATCGGTGTTATAAGGCGCGTTAATCCCTGTTCCGTTGTATACGTAGTACTCACAATAATTGCAATTTGCTCCACCTGGAACAGCTAATCCATCGCAGCCCGCATTCAAATTATTGATGGAAACGAATTCAGTTGTTCCTGGTATGAGCGCAATATTTACAGCAGCATTGCTGAATGTTCCTGCTATTCCTGGGCCAGACAAAAAGAAACCAAAGACATCACTCACATCTCCACAAGAACCAGCTCCAGTATACTCTGGATATTCTTCTGAAGCGAAGACATAATCAAAAGAAATAGATGTCCCGGTTGCAATGAAATCAAACTCCAAGATTGCAGCATCATTGTGGGTTAATCCATCCAACGTATTTAAATCATTATCTGTTGCTCCAAAATTTCCGCCTGTTAAACTGCTGCTTCCCGAGTTGTTCGGGCCAATAGCATTGGAGATTCCACCTGTACCCATTATTACTCCCGTAGGAAAAGGCAGGTTGCTTGTCGTTGAGTTGAACAATCCTATCTGATCTGCATCTCCAGAAAAAGTCACGTTACTGAACTGAACATTAGGTCCCAACAAATTCTGAATTACAGTATTTATGGGTTGTGTTGCATCGACAGTCAATTGAGAATAAGCGAAGTTTGAAAACAATGTGCTTATCAAGAACAACAAAATAAAGCTCTTTTTCATAATTGTCATTTTGGTTTAAGTACGACTTCCATCGTTTACGAAAAGTTGTACAAAGAAACAGCGATAAAAAAGAAAACCTCAAATTTCTTTGAGGTTTTCCGTACTTATGTCAATTTTTATGGCTTTTTGTGCATCACATGGAAATACCCTTCGCGGTTAATTCCATCTGAACGATTGAATACCCAGAAGTAAACACCGTCTTCCGCCTCTGTTGCATCCCATGCATTGAGGTTGCTGTAATTCAGTGATTCATATATCATAGTGCCCCAACGATTATAAATACGCACCTGACTATTTGGGAAACTCTCTAGTCCTTGTATTCTGAAGTGCTCGTTGTCATAATCATCGGCATTAATCAACAGTAAATTTGGCTCATGCGTATCACAAACAGTAATTATGAAAGGAATGATAGCCTGTTGGTTACACGCATCCGTAACAATCACATCTGAGGCGTTGTTGGCAATTCCGGTGATGGTGTTAGTCAACGGATTCAGCAACATTGACAACGCATCATATTGGTAAACATAGGGCTCTAAACCACCATAAACCAAGGTTTCAGATTCAATACCTGCACACAAATCTTGCGAAGTAGCGTACCCAAACACAGGAGGTTCTGTTATCACGAAATCATCTGTGAACGTAGCCCCGCAATAATCGGAGAATGTATAAGAGTATGGACCCGCTGATCCCTGAGAGAAGGATTGTGTCGGACTGGTTTGTCCATTCGACCAAGAATAAATATATGGGGGCCATCCGCCTGAAGCGCCTGGATTAACCGTCTGAGAGGTTCCTGGACAAATCAAGAAATCATCAGTTGGCGCAACACCAAATCCTACATAATCCAACAAATCCAAAGTAGCACTAATCGAAACCGAATCACAAGCCCCTTCGCACAAATAGCTGCAGCTAATGATGATTGTTTCAGTTCCCTCTGTAATGTTGTCCAAAATTGGAATAATATCAATGACGAAAGCGGTATCTGCTACCACAAATTGAGTCACCCCATTCGTGTGATAATCTTCCAAATAAGTTGCTGTTCCTCCAAAAATAAGATTCACTGTATCTCCTTCAGCCAAACAATCCGGGAAGTTGAACGTGATTTGTCCGTTCACACAACCTTCCAAAACTGAGTTTGGTGGAAGATTTGGAGCTGGATTTATTACACTCGAAGAAATTCCAGCGTTGTCTGTACCTGTGGTGAATGAACCTGCTTCAATAATTACATCTGACTTCAACGCTTGGTCCGATCCATTCGCAATAGCCAAACGAATGTGATACGTCTCTCCGCACTCTAGGTCATACTGTGCAGCAATCTTTACGGTAAAACCGTTTAAATTTATTGGAATAAGCCCTGGACCATTGTCTACGTAGTAAGGCGCATTCAAAACGTTATTCACCGAACTAATGGTAATAGGAAGTGGTGGAGTTGATTGCGGAACAATTGCAATGTTCACTGAACCACCCGGAAAAGCTGCAGGACTTGCATAAGGGCCTGTAATGCCAGGGCCACTTAAGAAGAAGGCGAATACGTCATTGTACTGACTGTTCACCCAAGTCAAGTATTCATCAGAACCAAAGATGTAGTTGAAATTCAAACTATCACCAATGGCCACGAAATCAAATTCAAGTGAAGCGATATTGTTAACTGAACCAACCGTAAATCCTTGACCAATCAGAGGCGGAACAGAATTCGCAACGCCTAACAAATCCGGATCACCTGAAATATTAGGGGTAATCGCTGCACCGAAAAAATTAGGAACAACCTCTTGCGCATCAGAACAACCAATTACAATACCTTCTGCAATCTGAAAGTTAGGATCTGTATTACCGGTCATTTCACCCAACTGTTGTGCTATTCCATTAAAAACAGGATTCGCATAGGTAACACCGGGGCCTAACAAGGCTTGAACAGCTTGATCAGCGGTAACATAAGTAACGGCAATCTGCGCATTGACAGAATGAGCAGCTACAAGCGCAAAAAAGAATAATATTTTTTTCATTCGAAAAGATTTCTTCCAAAAAGACAACAATTGTAATCCTAAAGTTGCCTTGGCAGGTTTATTCTTCAAATATAACAAATCCGAGTTAGTTTTGCGCCATGCACGAAGTCATTAGAATTGAAAACCTAACCCGCTTCTACACCATTGGTGAAGAGACGGTGCGTGCGCTAAATGGAATTAATCTCACCATTAAAAAAAATGAGTACGTAGCGTTAATGGGGCCTTCAGGATCAGGAAAATCTACGCTCATGAATATCATAGGATGCCTAGACACCCCAACTTCCGGAGAGTATTTTCTAAATGGACCAAACGTAGCTCAACTTTCAGATTCTGAATTGGCTGCTATTCGAAACAAAGAAATTGGTTTTGTATTTCAAACATTCAACCTACTTCCAAGATTAACTGCTCTTCAGAATGTGGCTCTGCCGCTGGTCTATGCTGGTATTCCTGAAGCCGAGCGATTAAAGAAAGCCAAAGAAGTTTTAGAGCAAGTGGGTTTGGGGAATCGCATCACGCACAAGCCGAATGAACTTTCTGGCGGACAGCGCCAACGCGTTGCTGTAGCCAGAGCACTTGTGAATCACCCTTCCATTATCTTGGCCGATGAACCCACTGGGAACCTCGACACCAAGACCAGCGAAGAAATTATGCAACTCTTCGATATTATTCATCAAGCCGGAAATACCATCGTTCTTGTAACACACGAAGAAGACATTGCCCTTCGTGCGAAACGCGTGGTTCGCATGCGCGACGGAATTGTTGAAAGCGATCAGGCCCAAGTATAACCTCTCGTGGCGTATATTTGCCACTCATTTTTTCACCATGAACATCAAAGAAATAATTTCGTCACTTCCAATAGGAACAACTATTCAACTTAACGGCTGGGTGCGCACTTTTCGAAACGAGCAATTCATTGCTTTAAACGACGGGTCGTGCATTTCGAATTTGCAAGTGGTTGTAAATGCAGATTCTCTTTCGGAAGAAGACAGCAAGCGCATTCATACAGGTGCTTGTATTTCCGTTCATGGAACACTTACTGAAAGTTTAGGAAAAGGACAAGCGATAGAGCTTACCGCTTCAAAAGTTGAAATTTTGGGAGAAAGCAATCCGATGGAATTTCCTATTCAAATGAAAAAACATTCATTGGAATTCCTTCGTGAAAAAGCGCACTTGCGTTTCCGCACATCTACGTTCAGCGCGGTGTTCAGACTTCGTCATCAATTGTCTTTCGCGATACACAATTATTTCAATCAAAACGGATTCGTGAACATTCACGCTCCAATCATTACCGGAAGCGATGCTGAAGGTGCTGGAGAAATGTTTACGGTTTCCAACTTCGACCTAGAAAACCCACCACGTAAGGAAGACGGAACAATCGATTTCGGAGAAGACTTCTTCGGAAAGCACACGCACCTTACGGTAAGCGGACAGCTTGAAGCAGAATTGGCTGCGCTGGCACTTGGAAAAGTTTACACGTTCGGACCAACGTTTCGTGCAGAAAACAGCAACACGAGCAGACACCTTGCAGAGTTCTGGATGATTGAACCTGAAGTGGCGTTCAACGACCTTGCGGCCAATGCGGATTTAGCTGAAGACTTTTTGAAGTATTGCATTCGCTACGTTTTGGAAAACGGAAAAGAAGACTTGCTTTTCCTTCAAGAGCGCGAAGCTACAGAAGATAAACAGAAACCAACAGAAGAGCGTCAAACCGCGCCACTCATCGAACGCCTCGAGTTCGTTGCGAACAACACCTTCGAGCGTATCACATACACTGAAGCGATCGACATTCTCTTGAATTCAAGTCACTACAAAAAGAAAAAATTCAAATACCCAATTGAATGGGGAATTGATCTTCAGAGTGAGCACGAAAGATATTTGGTTGAAAAGCATTTCCAAAAACCTGTTGTGCTAACCAACTACCCTGCTGCAATTAAGGCGTTTTATATGCGTTTGAATGAAGACCAAAAAACCGTAGCTGCTATGGATATTTTGGTTCCTGGCATTGGTGAAATTATTGGTGGAAGTCAGCGTGAGGAACGCTACGATGTGCTCCTTGAAAAATGTAAGCAGTTCAACATTCCGGAAGAAAGCATGTGGTGGTATTTGGAAACACGCAAGTTCGGAACGTGTCAGCACGCCGGATTCGGATTGGGCTTCGAAAGATTGGTGATGTACGTAACGGGTATGACCAACATTCGCGACGTTATTCCTTTTCCACGCACTCCGAAGAACGCTGAATTCTAAATTGAAATTTTACTTCTGAATCAACGCAATCCACACTGACGTGCGGAGGTTATCGATGCGCGTCCAGATTGGACGAACGACACCATTCACCGCAGAGATGTTGTTGTAATCTCCAAGAAATACACTTGCATTCGACACGAAGGGCTTTTCGCTAATGCGCTCGTTAGTCCAAGTCTTTCCACCATCAGTGGAAGACGCCAAATAAACATCGGTGTTGTAATCGGTGTAATTTCTTCTGTCGTAAAACACTGCATACAAATTTCCTGTAACCACATCAACCGTCATCCAAGGAAAAAACTGATGTGCATGCGTATCGTCGTTGTTCACGCGAACGGCTTCTGTCCAGTGGTCTCCTCCATCGGATGAAGAAGAAACAAAAACATCCACGTCGCCGTTGCGTTCATCGCTCCAACACAAATAGAGATTTCCTCTGTTCGGACCATTGCTTAAATCGCTGAGGAGAATTGGCATTCCATTGGCGCGATAGACACCCGGAATTTCCTGATTCCATCCGCCAGGAATCGCCATGATCACTTTTGATTTCGGCATCCACGTTGTTCCGCTATCCATGGATTTATTAAAATAAATAAATTCGCGGTGTGCCCAAGCTACGTATACTTCATTGTTCAATCCAGCTGCGGGAACAGCCCCTTCAGTTGTGTTATCATCATCGATGCATCCGCCTTCAACATCACTTATAGCAATGGGCTTCGAAAAAATTGGCCCACCTTTTTTTCCTTTCGAAAAAAGAATTCTCGAATGATCATTCGGTTCTTTGCTGTCGTATTTATCAAACTCAGTCCAAGTAACATAAATTTCACTTCCATCTTTCGAAGTGGTCGCCCATTGCTTGTCTTGATCTTTCGGAGCGTTCGTACCAATCGCTATTCCGTCAGTCCAGCAATTTCGCTTGCACGAAAATTTCTTTTCTTTCAATTGCTGAATAACAATGGATTCTAGCCAACGAGAATTACTGTAACCTCCGTTGCCAGGATCTCCTAAATGCAGATAGTAGAAGTCGCCTTTGGGAGAGGCCACTATCGTTGGATCTCCATACACACCGTGTGAAGACTTCAGAACATCGTGATCCCATGTAACTCCTCCATCAATACTTTTGTAAACGTTATTCAAGATTGAACCAGCCACCATTCTCTTTGGATTGGTCGGATCGATAGCAATACTGGGTTCACAAGGATTGAAGGGAGAAAATCTTCCCTTCGTTGAAACGAGTTCTACGTTTTGGTAGACACTTTGTGCATTCGCACTTAAAACAAGAACACAACTAAAACTTAGAATGAAATTTTTGAGCATATTCTTTGGCGAAATAAGTTAGAATAACACTTGCGCCAGAACGTGCGATGCTTGTAAGCATTTCAGGCATGGCCTTGTTGTAATCTATCCAACCTCTTTCAGCAGCCGCCTTCAGCATAGCATACTCGCCGCTTACATTGTAAGCAGCAATGGGCAAGGAAGAATAATTACTCAAATCGCGAATCACATCTAAATAGCACAAGGCAGGTTTCACCATTAAAAAATCTGCTCCTTCCTCTTCATCCAATTCCGCTTCACGCAAGGCCTCATTCCTATTGGCATAATCCATTTGGTACGTCTTCTTATCCCCACTCTTTGGCGCGCTATCCAATGCCTCGCGGAAAGGCCCGTAAAAAGCACTGGCATACTTCGCCGTGTAAGACATGATACCCACATTCACAAAACCGTGATCGTCTAACGTGTCACGGATCTCTGCTACTCTTCCGTCCATCATATCGCTCGGACCTATGATATCAAATCCCGCTTCAGCCTGAGCCAAAGCCATGGCAGATAAAATTGGAAGTGTCTCGTCGTTAACAATCTTTCCATCAATTACCAAACCGTCGTGTCCGTCTGAACTGTATGGATCCATTGCCACATCAGAAATAAATACAGCTTCTGGAAAACGTTTCTTCAATTCTCGAACAGCAGTTAGATAAAAGTTCGAAGCATCCAAAGAATACGTGGCGTACTTGTCTTTGTGCTTCTCATCAACAGCTGGAAACAAAATGAAATTTGTTACACCTGCATTCATGCACTCATCTACTTCTACCATTAATTTTTCCAAACCAAATCTGGAAATTCCAGGCATGCTTAAAATAGGCTGCACCGCCTGTTTGTCTTCCAACAAAAAAAGCGGATACACCAATTGCTCGAGAGACAATCTCGTTTCGCGAACCATTCCGCGAATGGAAGCGTTTGCTCTATTTCTTCTCGGACGATTGCGCATTATAACAATTCAGATTCAACTTGAGACTTCAAGATATTGAACAACGAATCTTGTTCCTTCGCCAATTTCAATACTTGCTCGTCTTTCATTTCCTTGAAAAAAGCATCTTCTTTAATTGCAGCTCCTTCTGGAATTTCTTTCAAGTTCAATTTGTAGTTTACCACCTCGTCTTTCAACGTGTTAATCATAGAAACGCGTTCAGACAATTCATTCACTCGAATAACTCCTGCGCTGTCCAATGGGTTTTGAGTCAAAGAAGAAATCTCTTTCTCTGCTGAGGCAATTTCTTTATCTAAATCTGCAACCAATGCATTTTGCTTCGACAAAACACCTTGCTGCGTTGTGCGCGCTTGCTTTAAAATTTCAGTTTCAGAATCGAAACACGCGGTTAATCCTACTGTAAGTGCCACTCCTAAAACCACTGCTAACTTTTTCATATTTCACTATTTTATTTTTCCATTTACATCCGGATTTTTCGGCACCGGGTCATAGCCACTTTTTCCCCAAGGATGACAACTTAAAATTCGTTTTCCTCCCATATAAATTCCCTTAACAACACCCCATTCTTGAATGGCCTCAACAGCATAAGCGCTGCAGGTCGGCTGGTATCTGCAATTCGATCCTAACCAAGGAGAAATAAACCCCTGATAAAATCGAATCGGCAAGATGAAAAGCCATTTCAAGAATCTAGACAAATTTACTCGCATTTAGTTCAAAGGAAAAACATAATAAGCCAAGAATATCGCTACAATAATTGCCGGAACCAACAAGATTCGGGTTACCATGTTTGCATGAATGCGCAAAAGGCGATTCAAAGTAATAGAAATCAAGAGTATCCCTGAAATGCAAAGCAGCTGCCCCAACTCTACACCGATATTAAATCCGATTAACTTCCCAGCTAAACTATCTCCTTTCATTAAAGTCATCTTCAACTCTGTTGATATCGCAGAACCGTGAATGAATCCGAACAAGGCAATAACAAGAATAGTCTTCCAAGGAACGGTCGTTGTCTCGGTTGGAGAGATCAAGCGTTGAATACCACGGGCAACAATGGTAAGCGGAATTGCAAACTCTACCCATTCCATGGACAGCATTGGCAAACCAAAAACAACAGCTGCAGCCGCCAGTGCGTGTCCTAAAGTAAACCCCGTGATCGACCACAAGAGCATACGACGGTCGTTAAACGTGAGACCAATAGCGAGCACCCATAAAAACAAGAGGTGATCAATGGCACCCTCGTCAATGATATGAAATATTCCGTGCTGAATGTCTTCGAGAAGCGTCATGAAAAATACACCTCTTAATATTTCTTCTTGAATTTCTTCTTCTTGTTGTTGTTGTTACGCTTCTTGTTGTTGCGGTAACTGTCTTCAACAAAGTCGTTGTACTTAGATCCTTGAATGGTCTTTACTGCGTGAATCTCTTGAATATTCTCAACAGAAAGTTTCGCGCCACTCAAATATTTCAAATCTTCTAAAATTACATCGTCGGTAATTGTCGCGCGATTCCAGTTCAAAGCGTTTTGCTTCATGAGCGTTGCAATAGAACGAGTGAAGTTCATCTTCTCTTCACCTTCTTCCATTCCAACACATTTGTCAATCATCTTCTCTACGTATCTTCCGTAGTGACCAAACTTAACAGGACCTTGCGGATAGTTTATGCGGTCTGGCTTTACAGCAAACTGAGAAGGTTCAGGCTTTGGATAAGGAGAGTCAACATCAAGACGAAAATCGCTCATGATGTGTAAGTGATCCCAAAGTTTGTGATTGAAATCTTCCATATCACGCAGATAAGGGAACAATTGTCCCATTACAGAAATGATGGCTTTGCAACAACGGGCGCGCTCATCGCGGTCTTCAAGAGTTAGGGCATACTGCACCATCTTCTGAATATTTCTTCCGTATTCGGGCAAAGTAATTTCAGGACGCGCACTATTCATCTCTAACGGCACAACAACATCTGGCTTCTGAAAGCGGTGGGGATTCATAATAAATTTAAATGAGGTCTAACAAATATACATTACAATTAAGCGCCGACAATTTTCAGCTTAGCGAATTTCAGCAACAACTGCTTTTGTCCTTCTGAAGGAAAGAACACTGTTGCCTTTTCATTCGGACTTTCGCCTTCCACTTTAATGACTTTTCCTTTACCGAATTTCTCGTGTTGAACTTCCACCCCTACTTGAATTTCATGAGGCAACGCCCAATCTCCTGCAGGCAATGGAACAGGCGCGTTCATATCTACTTTCTTCAACTTACTCGTGTCAATCTGCGGAGGCATTGGCGGAGGTGTTGGTGAAGAAGGTGGGAAAGAAGACTTTGGCTTGTCTTGCAGTGGAAGTCTGTTAATTCCTCCGCCGAACTTACCGCGTTCTTCACCGAAATCGAAGGACTTCGATTGGGGCGGCGTTTTCTTTCCTGAAGTGGTTTCCAAAAATTTCTCGTCAATTTCTTCGATGAAACGAGAAGGTTCGCAGTAGGTGAACTGTCCCCATTTGAATCGCGAATTTGCGTAGGAAAGAATGGCTCTTTTCTCGGCGCGTGTTAACGCAACGTAGAAAAGTCTTCGCTCTTCCTCGAGGTCTTCTCGCGCGTTAAGTGACATTTGTGAAGGGAAGAGATTTTCTTCCATTCCAACGATGAATACGTTTGGAAACTCGAGGCCCTTCGCGGAGTGAATGGTCATGAGTGAAACGCTCTTCGTTTCATCTACATCTGAGCTCTCGGTGTCTGTGAGCAAGGCAACGTCGATTAAGAAGTCAGAGAGCGAAGGCATTGAGCCGTCTTCAGTTTCTCTCTCAGAGAATTCTTTTAATCCGGCGAGTAATTCTTGAATGTTCTCAACGCGCGCCACTCCTTCGGGGGTGCGGTCTGCATTCACTTCTACCAACAAGCCTGAGGCTGCGGCAATGTGCATACCGAGGTCGTAGGCAGGCTTGGTGGTAAGCTCCGTTGCGAAGCTTTGGATCATGGTTACGAAGTCGTTGAGTTTATTCGCAACGGCGCCTGAGATGCCCACTTCGAAGCATCTGGCAATCATTTCCCAAATACTAATCTCACGCTCGGAAGCGCCCACTATCAATTTCTCTAAGGTTGTTTTTCCTATTCCGCGTGCAGGATAATTGATCACGCGCTTTAGCGCTTCTTCGTCTTTGTGGTTAGCTGTTAATCTAAAATACGCCAACAAATCCTTGATCTCTTTGCGTTGATAGAAACTCAAGCCACCGTAAATTTTGTAGGGAATATTCAACTTCCTCAATGCTTCCTCCATTGCACGGGACTGTGCGTTGGTCCGATAAAGAATGGCGAAATCGTGATAGGTTCCTCCGTCTTCTTTCTGTAATTTGAAAATGGTGTTCGCTACGAACATACCCTCTTCATTGTCAGTAGGCGCTTGATGAAGACGAATCTTATTCCCTTCATCATTGGCTGTCCAGACATTCTTCTTGATTTGGTTCTTATTGTTGCCAATGATCGAATTCGCAGCTTCAACAATAACCTTAGTTGAGCGGTAATTCTGTTCAAGCTTGTACAAAGAATAATCGGGATAATCTTTTCTGAAGTTCAGAATATTTTGAATGTTCGCTCCGCGGAAGGCATAGATACTCTGGGCATCGTCACCAACAACACAAAGATTCTCAGTCACAGCCGCCAATTGCTTTACAATCAAGTATTGCGAGAAGTTGGTATCCTGATACTCATCTACCATGATGAACTGAAACTTATGCTGATACCTATGAAGCACGTCTGCATGATCACGGAACAAAACATTGGTCTTAAAAAGCAAATCATCGAAATCCATAGCACCTGCTTGAAACAAGCGCTGATCATATTTTCTAAAGATCTCCGCCATCATTGGACGCTTCGCGGCATGATCATCTGAAACCAACTCCACTTGTTCAGGATAATCTGCCGCACCAATTAAATTATTCTTACAAGAAGAAATACGACTCTGCACCATTCCTGGCTTATAAATCTTGTCGTCTAGCGACATCTCTTTCAAAATATCTTTAATTAGCCCCTTGCTGTCTGCCGTATCGTAAATACTGAAATTCCGAGGGTAGCCAATGCGATCAGCCTCGGAACGAAGAATACGCGCAAAAACGCTGTGAAAGGTTCCCATCCAAATGTTTCGCGCATTGTCCTCTCCCATCAGATTCGCAATACGCTCTTTCATTTCTTTGGCCGCCTTGTTGGTAAAGGTCAACGACAAAATACTGAACGGATCTACTCCATTTTGAATCATGTGCGCAATGCGGTACGTCAAGACACGCGTCTTTCCTGAACCCGCTCCTGCAATAACCATTAATGGACCTGAAATGTGTCGAGCTGCTGCACGCTGAGCGTCGTTCAACTCACTTAAAAAATCTCTTTGACTCACTTCGCAAAGATACTTTTCCCGAATTGAACACCCCGCCAAAACTTGCACTTTCCCGAATAAACTTATCAACGCTTTGCGCTACTTTTGCGAAAAGCCTTTAACATGTCTAAAATTTTAATCGTCGACGATGAAGCCGCCATCCGCAGCGCCCTGAAAGAAGTCCTTGAATACGAGGGATTCACTATTTCTGAAGCGCCCGATGGAGAAACCGCATTGAAAATGGTTCTCAAAGAATCCTTCGATTTAATCTTTTGCGACATAAAAATGCCTAAGCTCGATGGTCTCGACTTTTTATCTGAATTGAAAAAGGAAGACATTCAGGTTCCTGTGGTCATGATAACGGGACATGGAACCATTGATACGGCCGTGGAAGCCATTAAACGAGGAGCCTATGACTTTATTCAGAAACCCCTTGATTTGAATCGTGTATTAGTTTCCACTAGAAACGCCAACAAACACGATGCACTTGTTAAAGAGACCAAGACACTTAAAAAGAAACTCAATAAAGTCATTGGATCGAACATTGTTGGAGAAAGCAAATCCATTCTTGAAATCATCAAAATGATCGATACGGTTGCGCCAACCGATGCTCGGGTGTTAATCACAGGTGGAAATGGATGTGGAAAAGAATTGGTTGCTCGTCAACTTCATGAAAAAAGTAATAGAGCTTCTCAACCTTTTGTTGAAGTGAACTGCGCGGCTATTCCGTCTGAATTAATTGAAAGCGAATTGTTCGGACACGAGAAAGGTGCCTTTACTTCGGCTGTAAAAACCAAGCCTGGAAAGTTTGAGTTAGCAGATAACGGAACTCTGTTTCTCGACGAAATTGGAGACATGTCCCTATCTGCGCAAGCGAAGGTTTTACGAGCGCTTCAAGAAAATAAAATTACTCGTGTTGGTGGTGAAAAAGACATGAAGGTAAATGTTCGAATTCTTGCTGCGACGAACAAAGATTTGAAAAAAGAAATCGCATCGGGTAATTTCCGTGAAGACTTATACCACCGACTTTCTGTAATCGTAATCAAGGTTCCTTCATTGAATGAAAGAAAAGACGACCTTCCATTATTAGCAGATCATTTCCTTCAACAAATTGCAGACGAATACGGACAGCCTAAAAAAAATATAAATGCAGCGGCATTAAAGGCATTGCAGCAACATGACTGGACCGGTAACATTCGTGAATTTAGAAATGTTATTGAACGATTAATCATTCTTTCAGGGGAAACAATCGATGAGAAAGCGGTGAAGCAATATGCCACACCTCACTTTAACTGATTTTTCTTTGGTATCATAAATGGCACATAAGCCAACAGGACTGCAATACTTCCAACTGCCAAGAACGAAATGTTCGGCGTTTGCGGTGGCATAAGAAACGTCGTACCAATGATTAGCAAGGTGTATCCGTATAACACAAACGAGACTTGATAGTGCTTTAATCCCAGGTCCAACAAGCGATGATGTATGTGATTTCTATCTGCGAGGAAAGGTGATTTCCCATTTAAAATCCGAATAGTAAAAACTCTCAATGTATCAATTAACGGATATGCCAAGATTGCCATGGCAAAGATGGGCTTCGATACAATCTGCATGGCAACAGATAATTTGGACGGAGGAAATTCAATTAACTTCATGGCAAGTACATACATTGTAATTCCAATAATCAATGAACCTGAATCCCCCATGAAGATTCGGGCCGGTTGGAAGTTGAAAATTAAAAAACCAAGCAATGAGCCGGCCAATCCGACGGCCAGCAAAGCCAAAGGCATATCCCCAGTTTCATAAAACCAAAGAGTAAATGTTACACTTCCAATCAAACCAATTCCGCCGGCCAAACCATCAACTCCATCAATTAAATTGATTGCATTCACAATAACAATGTATATAAAAATAGAAAGAACAACACTCAGCCAATAGGGCAATTTATCTACCTCGAACAATCCCCAAAATTCAGTTAGGCGAATGTCTGCGAGTACGACTAACGTTAATCCCACTAACAGGTGAACGACCAATTTCTTCATAGTATCTACGCCAACAATATCGTCTTTCAAGCCAATGAAAAACAAAGCGAACATGGATGCCAAAATATACTTGAATTCGTTCAGCGCTTGAAGCGGATTATAGTTTGCTCCCAATTCCCACGCATCGCGTGAAGGGAACCACAAGCAATAAGAAATAATTGTTGCAGCAAAAATCAGAATACCGCCTAGCGTTGGAATGCTCTTTCGATGAAGCTTTCGTTCATTGCTTGGTTCATCTACAAGGTGCTTCATCTTCGCCACTTTAATAAGTGGTGGTGTTGCCACTAATACAATGGCAAACGCACTAAGGAAGGCGAAGACGATATCTTTCAATTTAGTTCGGGTTAGGTTGAATCAAATGTATTCAAAAATCGCGATACACAGCATGTAATCCGGTTCGAATTCCAAACATGAGAATTGTTGCATGTTGCTTCACTAAATCATTCGATTTATCATCAATTCTATCCGAATAGGAAACAACAAATTCAGAATTGGTTTTCGGATTAATCCAATATCCAACTTCTACATCCCATTGTTTCAAATTTCGATTGATCCACATAGGCTCATCGTTGCGTTCCTCCAATCTTTTCTGAACAATGTAGTTCCATTTCACACGAGCGAAATATCTTCCATAACGATAGCGCGAACGCACAACATATTCGTACATGTTGTTCAGCGGATGTCCCACTGTTTGATTCATATGCGTCGCATCTGTATACAACGCTGCGAAAGAGTATACGTCGCTCTGAACACGATTGTATTCAACGCCCAAATCAAAATTCTTGACACCTAAATTATAGGACTGCAAACCCAGTTGCAGGGCACCATTCTTTTTGTAATCTCCTAAGGCATCGGCATACGCTTGAGCATAAAATTCTATGTTCTTTGACAATCTAATGTTCGCATCAACTCCCAAATTAAAATTGTTTCTTGTTGAATTCGCTCGGGTAAAACCTGTTCCTATCAAAGGAGAATAAAAATTCACAGGCAACGATTGCGGCAAGAGATTAGAATCGTAACGGTTCCAAATAACAGATTCAAAAAGTGAAAGCTCAACCTTTGCAGTTGGCTTCCAACTTAAGTAAGAAAAGCTTCCTGCCTTTCTTCTAAAAGTAGACTCAGGGGTATCTCCCAAAGGCAGGCGCTCCAGACTTTGCATCACATTCCACACATGGGAGTACTTTACCTTTCCTTTAGTAATATCAAATTGAAAATACGGATAATTAAACATGCCATCTGACCAAAGCAGCGAGCGATAACCATTTCCAATCTTGTGCTTACCGTAGCCCATGTGCAATCGTAAGACTTGGTTCGGCTGAACGGTAATGCGCGAAAACGAGGAAGAGTAATCGACAACATCGCGAATAACTGTAAAATCCTTGTCACGTCCAAATCCTGGAATTACTCCTAAACTGTCAACGTAGTTCTTCAGGTACTTCGGCATGTATTCTTGACTTTCGTAAAAACCGGTTTCAACTGAAACCTTATCTCCGAAATCAGCTTGCACCCAAAGTCCACGCGTGTTGCTTATAATCCGTTTTGAACGCGGATAGTTTAATGTGTCTGTAAAATCTTTACCTCCAGCGATGTTATAAAGAAAGTTCATGCGAATGTGGACATCACCTTCGTTGTATTCAAAGAGGTGCTTACGCAATGCGATGGCTGCAACATCATGATAGATTTTAACGCTATCTTTCAACTCACCTTCCATTTTTGATAGTGGTAGGTCGTTGCGCATGTATGGTTGCATCGATAAAAAAACAGGAGACTCAGTTTTCAGCGCGGCCTCTCTTGCCGAACGCGTAAAACCAAATCCAGTGGGATAAGCAGAAGGCTGCGCGAAGCAAATGAGCAACTGCAATACAAAGAAAACCGACAACAAAATTTTCAATTTCATCTCATACTATTTTTCAATTCTCACGAACATCAAGTGCATCACGCAATCCATTTCCAACCATCATAAACGAAAGTACTAAAAGCATAATACAAACTCCCGGCAAGAATGCTAAATATGCCATATCCGTCGTTAGATAAGAATAACTTTCGCGAATCATATTCCCCCAACTCGGTGTTGGAATTTGCGCTCCCAATCCCAAAAAACTCAATCCTGCTTCCATGAGAATAGCCGAAGCGAAATTTGCTGCGGACATGACAATAATAGGAGAAAGAACATTTGGTAAGACATGGCGAAGAATTATTCTTAAAGAAGAATTACCTATTGCCTTCGCGGCTTCAATGTATTCCTTCTCTCGAACGCCGAGAACCTGACCGCGAGTGATTCGCGCTACTTCCACCCACATGGTCAAACCTACCGCGACAAATACCTTCCAAAATCCCGTTCCAAAAGCGAAACAAATAGCCATCACCAAAAGCAATGTGGGAATGGCCCATACTACCTGAATGAGATAAGAGATGACCGCGTCTACCCATCCTTTGAAATATCCTGCCCACAAACCAAGAGTAACTCCAAGCAACAAAGAAATAATGACAGCAATGGTTCCAACTAACAAAGAAACGGAGGCACCCGCCATTAATCGAGACAACACATCTCTTCCGTATTTATCTGTTCCCAGCCAAAATTTCTTTTGGGAAATAACATCTCCTTTAGCATCTTTTTTCAAATCGCTCAAATCGAAATTCATTGTCTCGCCTCCCCCATTTTTTTCGAACAATTCAACCTTTATTGAATCTCCAAATAATTCACCTTTCGAAATAGGGAACCACTCTCTTTCATCTGACTTAAGGGCAACATACTCAACAGAAAAACCAGGCTTACACAAAGCCAAACTTAGCTTCTGATCGTTCGCATTATCAGTTTTGTCTAAACGCACCAATCCACCAAAAACAGATACCAAAACCACGAGAAAAATAAAAATCAAACCCGACATAGCCAGTTTATTTTTTATGAATCGCTGAAGCGCAGAATTAGATTCCATGGTTACTTCAAACTTACTCTTCTCCCCTTCCATTTCGGAACGAAAAATAAACTACTTATAAAGATAAAAAGACTGAAAAAAGGATAAACTACTAATTGAGGAATCAGCACTAAGATCTCCTTCAATCCAATTCGGCTTGAAAAAATGAATTGGATTCCAATAAACTCGAAACAAATTTTCGCCAGTAAAAATATCAAACTTACTTCCTGGAAGGATGCAAAGAAGCAACCCATAACAGCGAGCAAGTGAATCGCACTGAAAAGAGCAAAACTGAAATGTAAAATACTTGATTTCGTCACGGGAATTTTAGTCGTTTTTCCCGCCCATCTCAATCGCTGGCTAACGGCATCATTCAGCGACGTAACAGGAGAAATAACTACGTCCGCAAACCCGCTCCACAAGAGACCAATTTTTCCTTTATTTCTCATCGTTTCTGCCAATAAAAAAAGATCATCTCCGCTTGAAATCAAACGATGAGATTCAATGTTTGCCAGAAAAACCGAACGCTTAAAAATCAAATTTGCTCCGTTACACATCATAGGCATTTTCATACGCCCACTCAACCAAGTCAGGAACTGCATATACCTCCATTCATTGCATTGAAGAATTTCCAGCAACCTTCTTCCCGGCTTCATTTCCACAGAGAGAATGACAAGAACCTCGTGCAATTCATTTTGAAATTCTTCAAAACGCTTGGTATTCAAATTCAGTATTTCAACGTCGGCATCCAACGTCCAAATGTATTCTGTTTTCGCTTCTTGAATCCCCAATTCCAAAGCAGTCTTTTTCCCAGTCTCAGCTTTATTAAGCGATAAGACTTTCCAATTAAATTCTTTGGAAGATTCGATTTGTGCCACTGAACTGTCTGCTGAATGATCATTCACTAAAATCACTTCCTGAACCAATACTGAAACCGACTTCAAAGAACTCAAGAAAATTGCAAAACTCGAATCATCAAGTTGATCTTGCTTTGGAATATTCCTAAATGGAACAACGATCGTTATTTTGGGAAGAGTGTCTTTCACGAAACAGATTACCTTTGAAGCTCAAAGTAAATTCATTTGAGCACAAAAGAACGAATCATTTTAGGAATTGATCCAGGTACCAGCATTTTAGGGTATGGTGTAATTCGTGTGGAAGATAAAAAAATGTCGCTCTTGTCTATGGATGTTGTTCGTTTGGACAAGATTTCCGATCATGCGTTGAAGCTCGAAAAAATATTCACCCGTTGTGTCGAAATTATTGAAGAGTTCCATCCAGATGAGCTCGCCATTGAAGCACCGTTTTTCGGCAAGAATGTTCAGTCTATGTTGAAATTGGGAAGAGCGCAAGGCGTAGCTATTGCTGCTGCGCTCAGCCACAAACTCTCAGTTGTGGAATACGCTCCCCGAAAAATAAAACAAAGCATTACAGGAAACGGTAACGCCTCGAAAGAGCAGGTTGCAGCTATGCTTCAGCAAATCTTAAAAATCAAGCAAGCCGACATGCCGAAGAAAATGGATGCGACAGATGGAGTTGCCGCCGCTGTGTGCCATTATTTTCAGACCAGTTCACCTCCCGCAGCAAAAGGGAATTATAAAAGCTGGGACTCCTTTCTCAAGAGCAATCCCGAACGAATTCGATAGAATTCCGCCTTATCTAATTCTATAATAATTAGAAATTATTAATCTTGTTTGTTTAATAGCTATACCCTATTTTTGAGCAAATGCTAATCCGAGCTTTAATTACATTACTACTGCTTTGCACATTTCAAATGCAGTCCCTTTCTCAAGTGCTTGGCATTCCACTTTATTCATGGGATTTCGCTGGTGGACTCCCGGAAACATGGACCAACGGAAGTTCAACCAATATTGGGATTTGGGAATACCGGGGACCGAATACCCTTCCAAGTAACGCTATTACTTCAAGAGGTTCGTGTGCAGGAGGAAGCTCGGCATTTAATTCAGTAACCCAGAGCAACGGGTTTATGATTTTCGATTCGAATTATTGGGATGATAATGACAATCAATGCGGTGGATTTGGAACAGGACTTGATCCGGGTCCGCATACTGCTTGGCTTATTTCGAATTCGTTTTCATTAATTGGGGTAACCGGAGCGGTAGTAACATACCAACAACAATTCAGAAATTACAGCTCAACAATTAAAGTTCAATATTCCATTGATAACGGAACAACATGGGCAGATATGATTACCCAGACGGATTTCCCTTCTGCAACAGCAGAATGGAAATCAGCAACTTTTCCTGTTTCTGCAATTGGACAAACAAACGTCAAACTCCGTTTTCTTTACTCAGGAAGTTATTACCACTGGGCCATTGACGACATTACCGTTTTCAAACCGAGCATAAACAACCTTTCAATTAACAACACAAGGTACACGACATTTGGTAATACATCTCCTGTTCCACCTAATGATTTCCACGATTTACCTTATGATCGTTATCCAAAAACGATGCTTGTACCTTTCAAATTCAACGCGAAAGCAACAAACATCGGAAGCGCAACACAAACTGCAACCAATCTTAACGTCAAGGTCCTCAATGCAGCAAACATTGCGCTGTATAACCAAACTACAGCCAACACCAATGTTGTCGCCGGAGCGACAGGGAATTACACTTTAACAACAGGATTTACACCAAGCACCACTACAGGTTATTTCAGAATAGCTTATCAAATAAATCAGACACAAACAGATGAAGCTCCTTCGAACAATAGAGATACGCTAGACTACTTTGTCACCGACTATCAATATGCTCGTGACGAAGGGCCAATGGAAGATGAGTTTACACCGAGCGCCCTATACGCTGGTCAAATATATCAGGTTGGAAATATTTTTCAAGGAAGATCAAATACTGTGAAGTGTAGTTCTATTGCTGTGGCTGTTGGACCTGGAACAGCTATAGGCACTACTATTCAAGCAAAAATATACAGAACAGATTTCACCAATCTGCAAGCAACATCGGTTGTTTATCCTGTAAACGCCTGGGATATAAACGCACTCGGCGAACAAAAGCTGATTACGCTTCAACTATCAACCCCTTTGCAATTGTTGGTTGATAGCATTTACATCGTAATGGTAGAAAACACCGTGGGTTCACAAGCATTTAAAGTTTGTAGAAGCGGAGCGGCAATTGACCAAACAAGCTTCGTACGCTATCCTGAAAACAACGGATTATTCTTCATGGCTAAAATGCCTGTGGTTCGAATGAACTTGTTCACCTTGGCGCAATCTGCTGGTTGCATGAATCCTCTTGCAAACAACTACATACCTACGGCAACAATTGATGACGGATCATGCGATATTCCGGGTTGCATTTACCCCGCTTCTTCAAACTACAATCCGAATGCGACTTGGTATGATGGCTCATGCGTAGTCAATGGATGCACAATTCCAACGGCATGCAATTATTCAATGATAGCAACTGTTGATGACGGCTCGTGTATACTTCCAATAACCTATTACGCAGATTCCGATTCGGATACTTTTGGAAATTTAAATTCAACAATATCCGCGTGCTCTCAGCCTTCAGGATATGTAACCAATTCCACCGACTGCAACGACGGCAACAATTCGGTTTATCCTAATGCCTTAGAAGTTTGTAACACATTCGATGACGATTGCGATGGCCTCACAAATGAAGGAATCACATTCGTTACTTACTACGCAGACAACGATGGTGATGGATTTGGAAATCCGAATTCTAGCTTGAGTGCATGCACACCACCAGTCGGTTATGTTACCAACAACGGTGATTGCAATGATGCGAATGTCAATATTAAACCTGGCGCTGTAGAATTATGCAACTTAGTTGACGACAATTGCAACGGACAAATCAACGAAGGTCTTGTATTCGTGAATTACTATATCGATACCGATCAAGATGGATTCGGTGCTGGAACGCCAACCAATTCATGTACGCCTATTTTCGGCAATTACGTAATAAACAATTTAGACTGCAACAATAACAACGCGAACATTCGACCCAACGCTAGTGAACTTTGTAATTCAATAGACGACAATTGTAATAATCTGATTGATGACGGACTTACGTTCGTTAATTATTACATCGACTCTGACGGAGATGGTTTCGGGGCGGGAATTGCAACGAATGCATGTATCAGCCCAGGGGCAGGATACGCGACGAACAATACCGATTGTAACAATTTCAACGCTGACATTCGTCCAAATGCAATTGAGTCTTGCAATGGTATAGATGACAACTGCAACTATGCCATCGATGATGGAATTCAATTTTTGAATTATTACCTCGACGTTGACCACGACGGGTATTATCTCTCAATTGTAAACGCATGTGCCTCTCCCGGAATCAATTATTCAACAAGTGGTTCCGTATTCGGAGACTGCAATGACAACAATTTCAGCATAAATGCTGGCGCCCAGGAAATTTGCGGAAACTTCATTGATGAAAACTGCGATGGGCTTGATCCCACTTGTATTATTCTTGGGTGCACAAATCCAATTGCAATAAATTTCAACGCCAATGCAAACCAAGATGATGGTAGTTGTCTAATCGCTGGATGTACGGACCCGAATGCAGACAACTTCAATCCGCAAGCGAACAATTTCGACAACTCATGCATCTATTACGGATGTATTGATCCTTTCGCAAATAACTTCGACCCTTCGGCAAATACTAATGATTTCAGCTGTGAATACAACACCGCAGCAATATCAGTTTCTGATGTTTCGCTCTGCCAAAACGAATCAATCACTGTTTATAATCAAACATTATTTTCCTCAAACGACTCTTGTGAAATTCACTTTGGAGACGGGACTGTGTTGAACACATGCAATTCCAATTACACACACAGTTATGTCGAGCCGGGAGAATATGTAATTGAATTTATCTATTTCCAAGGAAATACATCTTCTTTCGCCTCGTCAGATTTAATTTCGGTAAATCAATTACCTGAAAGCGCTTCAATTTCATTGAACTTCCCTGAATTGAGTTTGAACTTCAACCAAATTGATACCTTCGAATGGATTTTCAACGGAGTAACCACCGACATAACTGATGCAACATTTAACGCATCCACAAACTATTCTTCTGATGGATTTTTTCGCGTTAAACTAACAAACGAATTCAGTTGCGAAACCTATACAGATTCAATCTACTTTGTTCTCCCAAAATATACCTACAATCAGTCCAATCCGTGTGGACCCAACGAGGTGATTTTTGAAAACATCACAACTGCGAGCCAACAGCTAGATTGCCATTTTGAGAACTCAAATCTTCCGGGAAATACTTTCGCATCGCCATACACCTATTTCATGGGTGCTCCCGAAACCTTCACTGTCTCTCAAGTATGTTCAGCATTCGGAAATAATTACTATTCAGTCAACGATGAACTTATAGAATCTTATGACATCCCTGTTGCTCCGATATTGTCATATGCCTCCAATACTGTTCAGGTAACCAACACTAGCGGATATCAAATACAATGGTTTCTGAATAACACCCCACTCGAATTAAATACTTCTGATCAGAGTGTAAACACCTTCTTCAATAACAATTTCCAAAATGGAAACTACGCTGCGGTTTACACGAACGAATTCGGATGTACTTCCGATACCGGTTATTATTTCGTCATAGAAATAAACGCAAGCGCAACAATCGACGCAGGTTGCTACCCACTGAATACCACCATCGTAAACAATACTTCTACGAATGCAGGCATTCAATGTGAAATTTTAATTCCTGGAATGGACTATACCCCAATTGTCGGAAGTTTCAATTACACATTTCTTGATCCAGGAGTATACGAGCCCTTAATCTATTGTTATTCTGGAACCAACTCGAACACCTACACCGTCGATCCTATTACAGTTTATAATCATCCCTTAGCTCCGCAACTTTCTTCAGTGTACGGACAAGTTACCCTTTCAAATAATTCAGCGGGCAACTCGGTGCAATGGAATTTAGATGGAAGTATTTTAAATGAATCTGCCGATTCTATTTCAACCTATATAAATGGAATTTATAACAATGGATATTATTCAGCAACCTATACCGATTCGAATGGTTGTTCTACATCGAGCGACTCTTTGTTGGTTATTCAACCACGTTATGAAATAATCCCTGGTGCGGGATGCAGTCCTTTAATAGCGGTTCTTTCAAATACCACAGACCCCATAGATGGATTGACATGCGTCATTAACGACGGACTTGGTGGTCAAAACATTCCATTTAATTTGACGGTTGATTTAACATATTTCGATGCCGGCAATTTCGCTCCTGAAATGACTTGCTCTGTTGGAAGTGATTTCGGCATCTACACAGACACAATCGTTCAAGTTTATCCCGATCCTGTTTCAACGGAGCTCACCTACAGCGGTGGTTTAATCACAGCCATTGACTTACCTAGCTCGAGTTCTATTTCCTGGACTCTAAATGGCGTTGGTCTAAATATAAATTCAAACCCGTTCAACATAGGCCAAAATCAATTGAGCGGTTATTTCTATGGGACTATCACAAATGAGTTCGGATGTACTTCGAACACCGACAGCCTACTGCAAATTTTCCCTTCTTTCGACTTAAGTCAGACGCAAGGTTGTGGGCCATTAAATATTCAAGCCAACAACACATCTCCTTCCTTTAACGGAATGACTTGTGTACTTCAATCGAATGGAGTTGATTACCCAATTGACAACTTCACCACTTTAAACTATTCAACCGAGGGTGCATATAACACCTCATTAACTTGCTCTCTTGACGGTTCAATTTTCACAGCATCAGGTCCTTCTGTAACAGTGTTTCCGAATGCGCCTACACCTGTGCTATCTTGGGCCTACGGGGCTGTCTTATGTTCGAATTGCAGTGGCCTTTCAACCCAATATTTCCTTGAAGACATTGCATTCGCTCAAGGCTCAACGGCTGTAAGCACGCTTCAAAATGGTGTTTATCAAAACGGCTATTATACCGCACAATCTTCTTCGGCTCAAGGTTGTTTATCTTCTGTTTCCTTACCTGTTTTAGTGATACAGCCTGTCTTGAATTTCACTCCTAGTGAAGGTTGTGCTCCCCTTCAATCGACATTTGTTAATTCAACTGATTACGTTGAAGGACTTTCTTGCGAACTCTTCTTAGGTAACGGAAGCGGAAACATTCCGCTATCTTATTTGGAAACATACAGCTACAGTTATTCAAATCCGAATACCTATTCGCCCTATCTTTCTTGCACCGCAGGAAACACAGTTGCCAACAGTCCTTCTGCTTCTTTGGTTGTAAATGGAGGAACAACACCAGAGCTAATTTTCGACGCCGGATTTGTCAATTGCGCCAATTGCGCTAATCAGGACAACATTACTTGGATTATCGATGGAACATTAACGATTGATTCAATTTCAAGTGTGGCAGATTCTCTCGGTTCTTTCTTCTCCTGCGACTACACAAATGAATTCGGATGCATTGCAAACTCCTTTATTGTATCAGTGATAGAAGAAGACGTTTCAACATTTAACCTATTCCCTAACCCTGTAAGAGCTCAACTAAATATAACTGGACTTGCTCAAACGAGCACCCTTGAGATTCGCGACGCTCAAGGCAGGTTGGTGTACCAAGATCTTGGAAGGGGAGCCTCAAGAACAATCAACACTTCCGAATTCTCCAACGGGTTCTATACAATTACAGAAACTTCGTCTAAAATATTCCGAAGTGGCACGCTTTTAGTAAAACATTAGCGACTTTTAAAAATCTTACCGATATTTGAAAACTAACAATCAACAATATGAAAATCAATTTTACCCTTTTTGCTGCAGTGGCCTTCTTCTTAGGTCTTGCTGGATGTGCTGAAGCGCAGCCTGGAAAAATCACAACTTTCGGAGCTCCAATGTTGACTCCAAATGAAACGGAACACAATTACGGTCAAGTAAAAAAAGGTTCTGATGGAAATTGCACTTTTGAATTGTCAAATACAGGTGATCAAAATCTAATCATTAGTTCTTGCCAAGGTTCTTGCGGATGTACAACTCCGAAGTGTGACCCAAACACCACCATTGAACCAGGAAAAAGTGTTTCAATTACAGTTCATTACGACACAAACAGAATGGGGCCATTCACCAAAACAGTTATGGTTAATTGGAATAACCCAGAAGCAAAACCAACCGTGTTAACGATCAAAGGTGAAGTCATCGAATAATTTTAATTAATACTCAAAATGAAAAAAGTAATTTTCTCTTTAGCTATTGCAATCGGATTTGGAATCGCTGCAAATGCACAGACACAACTAGTAACTGGTCCAGCTATAACAGTTGACAAAGAAGTTCACGACTACGGCACAGTTGCTTTCGGTGGAAACGGTGCTTGTGAATTTAAAGTAACCAACTCAGGAACTGAACCATTGACTTTAAGTAAGTGCAAAGGATCTTGCGGATGTACAGTTCCAACTTGTGATACTACTCCAATCTTACCAGGTGGTTCTTCTATCATTCAAGTGAAATACGATACAAAACGTCCTGGCCCTATCAACAAATCAGTAACCATCAACTCTAACGCGGTTAATGAGCCTGTTAAAGTTGTACGTATCAAAGGAAACGTTGAGCCAGATCCAAACGCTCCTGCTCCAGGAACACCAGGTGGTGCGCCAGTGAAGGAACAAGGCGGTGCTCCAAACAACTAAGAAAAAGTCTTATCATAAAAAAAGGTCTGAACATGTTCAGACCTTTTTTTATTCCTAGAATCTCGATTATTTCCAACGAGCAATTACCGTTTCGTTTCCTTTCGTTACGTTGTCTATATTCGCTACAATCTCAGTTCCTAATGGGAAATACAAATCAACGCGACTTCCGAATTTGATAAAACCAAACTGATCGTTTGCATTCAATTTATCACCCTCATTCACATACCAAACAATTCGTCTAGCCACAGCTCCAGCTACTTGACGAAGCAACACATCCTTTCCAGGAGCGTGTTCAACCACAACTGTTGTACGCTCATTCTCTGTGCTACTTTTTGGGTGCCAAGCCACCAAAAACAATCCAGGGTGATACTTAAAATACTTCACTACCCCAGAACAAGGCGTCCAGTTCGCATGAACATTCAATGGCGACATAAAAATCGAAACTTGAATACGCTTACCTTGAAAATACTCCGGCTCTTCCACTTCTTCGATAACGACAACCTTTCCATCGCATGGAGCAACCAATTCGTTTTCCTTGGCACGATTCACACGATTTGGCAAACGGAAAAACTGTAAGAAAAGTAAGAAGACTATTCCGCAAGCCACAGCCGTCAAGATCCATATTAAAGCCATGTCGAACAACAAAAATGCGCCTCCAACAAGCATGGTCGAAATCAATAAAGTTCCACCTAAAATTTTAAAGCCCTCTTTATGTATAGTCATATCAAAACAAAATCAAATAAATAATAACTAGTGGCAATGCAATTAGCAATCCATCGAAACGATCCAAAACACCACCGTGACCGGGCAACAATTTCCCTGAATCCTTAACACCCTTAATACGCTTGATTTGTGATTCGATTAAATCACCAATATTCGCAAAGACTGCAACAATTGAAGCAATAGCCACCCAATCTGTTTGGCTGAATGAATTCGGCATCAATGAATACAGAAAATACCCTGATAAAATTGCGCTTACCATTCCACCGAATAAACCTTCCCACGTCTTTTTTGGAGAAACAGCCTCAAGCAACTTATGCTTTCCGAAAAACTTACCAAAGAAATAGGCTCCCGTATCATTGGCCCACAAGATTAAGAAAAATCCAAAAGGAAGTCGAGCATCAAAGTCACCATTAATCTTACTTAAAAATACAAGAAGTGCAAAGGGAACAACGGTATAAATAAAACCCATTAAAATGGTAGAGGTGTCAAGAATAAAACTTGCGCTCACCTTCATCATTTCGACCGAAAGAAACAACAACCATAAAACAGGCACAACAAGCATCCATCGCCAGTCTGTTCCATAAACCATGGTTGAAGCAGCTGTTAAATAGAGTATAATCGCTAATCCTAAACCGGCTCTTCTTTGAAAGCGCTTCATCTGAGGATTAACCAATCTCACAAATTCTTGAAAACCTTTCGCCGCGAAAAATCCAAACAACACCGTAAATGGCAAAAGCCCTGCAAATGCAGAGCCTACTACCACCAGACTAAAAACAAGTCCGACTAATGTTCTCAATAACAAATTACTCACACCTAACTCTCCTCTGTTGTTGGGGGTTCGTTTGAATCAGTAGCCTTTTCATCCTGAGACTCTTCCGCAATTGGAGTTGTGTCCTCAGTCGCTTCAATAGCCGGTGCATTGGCCGCATCTAATCTATCCTTTTCAATCTGAGCAGTTGTCTCTGCTTCGTCTATTTGGGTCTGACGATCAATATAAGGTCTAACACCAAGCACTCGCTCAAGATCTTCTTTGAAGATAACTTCCTTATCCAATAACAACTGAGCCAACTCTTCTAATTTCTCACGGTTCTCTGTAAGCAAATGAAGCGCACGCTGATACGCTGCTTCAACCAACTTGCTCACCTCTTCATCCATGGTTCGGGCTGTCTCATCACTGTATGGTTTCGTAAACTGATTCTCGCCTGAGGAGTCATAATAACTCAAGTTACCAATGCGATCATTCAAACCGTAAATTCCAACCATCGCGTAAGCTTGCTTCGTTACTTTTTCCAAATCGGAAAGAGCACCTGTTGAAATTTTTCCAAAGATGACTTGCTCTGCTGCACGTCCACCAAGGGTTGCGCACATCTCATCTAAAATCTGATCTGTGGTTGTAATCTGCCTTTCTTCCGGTAAATACCAAGCTGCTCCTAAAGATCTTCCTCTAGGTACAATCGTCACTTTCACCAACGGCGAAGCATATTCCAACAACCATGAAGTAACAGCGTGACCCGCCTCGTGGAAGGCAATAGCACGTTTCTCATTTGGAGTAATAATCTTATTCTTCTTCTCAAGCCCACCAACGATGCGGTCTACAGCTGCCAAGAAATCCTTTTGTTCTACAGTCGCTGCTCCATGACGTGCAGCAATCAACGCCGCTTCGTTACAGATATTCGCTATATCTGCCCCAGAGAAACCAGGTGTCTGACGAGCCAAGAAATCTACATCTACAGAAGGGTCTGTCTTCACATTCTTCAAATGCACATTGAAAATTTGTACACGCTCCTTCACATCAGGCATGTCTACATATATCTGACGGTCAAAACGACCTGCTCTCATCAATGCCTTATCAAGAATGTCAGCACGGTTCGTTGCAGCCAAAATAATGATTCCTGAATTCGTTCCGAAACCATCCATTTCAGTCAACAACTGATTCAACGTGTTCTCACGCTCATCGTTGCTTCCGAAATTAACGTTCTTACTTCTTGCACGGCCAATGGCATCAATCTCGTCAATGAAGATAATTGCTGGCGCCTTCTCCTTTGCCTGACGGAACAAATCGCGCACACGGCTGGCTCCAACTCCAACAAACATCTCCACAAAATCGGAACCCGACAATGAAAAGAAAGGAACCTGTGCTTCTCCGGCTACTGCTTTCGCTAACAACGTCTTTCCTGTCCCCGGAGGACCAACAAGCAATGCTCCTTTCGGAATCTTCGCCCCTAGCTCTGTATATTTTTTTGGATGTTTCAAGAAATCAACAATTTCTTCAACCTCCTCCTTCGCTCCTTCCAATCCGGCTACATCAGCGAAAGTCACATTCGTTCCTTTCCCTTTTTCAAATAATTGCGCTTTGCTTTTTCCTATGTTGAAAATCTGACCGCCACCACCGCCGCCACCGCCGCCCATGCGACGCATGATGAATGTCCAAGCAGCAATCATAACTCCCAATGCAATTAACCACCACAACAAACTTTGAGCAGTTTCATTTGGCGGTTGGAACTTCACTTCGAAATTGTGAACGGGACCTAAAGCATGCAATTCATCTATGAAATGCTCACTCGGTGGAATGTTGAACCAGAAGTCACTTCCCTGACGTGCTCCCATGACACCGCGTTGTTCAGGATACTGTCCTTTTAAATTCGCCTTTCCAAGTGAATCCAAATAAACCTTTCCCGTTGAACCGTTGTATTCAACACGCGCAATGTAATTACTCTCTGCCCATGATTTCACTTGAGCGTAATTCGCCTCTGTTCCGTCTGAACTTCCGTTAAAGATCATCAGTCCAATTAACACGATTGCTATAACCGCATAGATCCAATAAAAGCTGAAACCACCTTTCATTGGATTGTTCGGACCACCTGGCTTTTTAGTATTCTGATCACTCATCTTTTGACTTTGCTATTTTCTTTGTTACCGCTTTTGGTTTTGCTGCAGTCTTTTTAACAACTTCAGACTTAGGTTTAACAACACGCTTTGCCTTTGGTTCAGTTTTAACTTTAGATTCAGCCTTAGCCTTGGTAGCTGCTTTAGGTTTAGCCACAGCTTTCGCCTTTGGCTCTGCTTTTACTTTCGGCTCAGGCTTCGCCTTTTTAGGCAACGCCATTTCATTGGCATCGGCCCACAAGCCTTCAATATCATAATGCTCGCGCATCGGTTCATAAAACACATGAACAATAATTGAGAAATAATCCATCAACACCCACTGCGCATTGCGAACACCCTCTACTCTGCGAGGTCTCTCATCTAATTGCTTTCTTGTGAAATTTTCAGCACTGCGAGCAATCGCTTCTACCTGCGTGGTGCTGGTTCCTGTGCAAACAATGAAATAGTCTGCAATAGCAGCTTCAATGTTGCGCAAATCAAGAATCTTAATATCGTGTCCCTTTACTTCTTCAATTCCTTCAATAATGGAAAGTAACAACGCATCGTCGTTACCTGTCTTCGTTTCTTTTTTCTTCATTTTTTAATCTTCTGTAGCAAAGGTATTCCGCTACGGCGTAATTTCGTTGTAAACTTTAAGTTTTCTGCATTGAAAGAGTCCATGTTTGAACAATCGCCGCATTTCCATTTCGAGCAGCTCGACAGCACAAACAACTATGCTTCCACAATTGCAAAACTGCCAGAAACCAGAACAGGTACTGCCATAACTGCCGATTTTCAGTTGGAAGGAAGGGGGCAGCGTGACAACAAATGGCTCGCAGAAGCCGGAAGTTCGTTCCTCGGAACACTGATTTTAAAAGTTCAATTGAATCCGGAAGACATCTTCTTCTTAAGCAAATGGGCGGCCCTTCAAGTCGCAAAAACGCTTATTCAGCAAGGCATTCAGCATGTTTCCATCAAATGGCCCAACGACATTTTTGTTGAAGGAAAAAAAATCGGAGGAATACTCATTGAAAATTCTTGGAGCGATCAAAAGCTTCACTATTCACTCATCGGAATGGGGATCAACCTCGCAACAAGTCCTTACGAAAACGCCACGAATTTTTCAGAACATTCGAATGAGGTGCCTTCAACTGTTGCTTTTCTTCAGACCCTTCGTAAACAAATGGATGCAGATTATTTTCTGTTGGAAGGAAATAACTGGAAGGAAATAGATCTTCAATACCACAACCTCCTTTTTCAAAAAGAGGAATGGAAGGAATATCGCATCGCAAAAGACGAGTCAACATTCACCGGGAAAATTATACAAGTGAAAGCCGATGGCAAGCTTCTTATTGAAAAAGAAGACCAATCCTTGTTAGGTTTCTACATGAAAGAAATCATATTTAAATAATTCAAGTTGAAGGAAAGAAATCTTACCTTCATTCAGTTAATACATCTACATGAAAACGATAAAGAGAATTGCCGTTTTAGGTTCAGGAATCATGGGCTCTCGCATTGCTTGTCACTTCGCGCAATGCGGAATTCCAGTGCTTTTGCTAGACCGCCCTTCTGACGACGAAAAGGACAAAAACAAGATTGTCAACGACTCGTTGAAAAACGCGTTACAATCCTCACCCTCGCCTATTTATTCAAAAAAATTCGCTTCGCGTATTACTACTGGAAATTTCGAAGACAATCTGAAAGACATTTCAAATTGCGATTGGGTAATGGAAGTCATTATTGAAAAGCTCGAACCCAAACAAACACTCTTCGAAAAAGTAGAACAATTCAGAAAGCCTGGAAGCATTGTTTCAACCAATACCAGCGGTATTCCCATTCATCTCATTGCCGAAGGAAGAAGCGAAGATTTCAAAACGAATTTTATTGGAACACACTTCTTCAATCCACCACGCTATTTGCGTCTGTTGGAAATTATTCCAATCAAAGAAACCAATCCTGATCTCATTTCATTTTTGAAAGAATTTGGAAGTCTTAAACTCGGCAAAGAAGTCGTGTTGTGCAAAGACACTCCTGCCTTCATTGCGAACCGCATTGGTGTATTCAGCATTCAAGCTTTGCTGCATAGCATGAAGGAATTGGACCTCACTGTTGAAGAAGTAGACAAACTCAGCGGAACCATTATGGGCAGACCGAAGTCTGCAACGTTTCGCACCTGCGACGTTGTTGGGTTAGACACCCTCGTTCATGTTGCCAACGGACTTTTCGCTGTTGCGAAATCAGATGAACAACATGCGTTGTTCGCCCTACCCGAATTCATTCAAACCATGATTACCAATCAATGGTTAGGAGATAAAACGAAACAAGGATTCTATAAAAAAACGAAGGGAGAAAACGGAGAGAAAGAAATCCTCGTGCTCGACTTAAACACACTCGAATACCGCAAGCAAAACAAAGTGAAATTCGTTTCGTATGAAGCGGCTAAACTCATCGACGATCTTCCTTCCAGATTAAAACATTTATACAACAGTACCGATAAAGCTGGACTGTTCTACAAGAAAATGTTTCATTCACTCTTCGCATATGTGAGTTTCAGAATGAATGAAATTGCAGATGAGCTAAAAGACGTAGACGCTGCTCTGCGTGCAGGATTCGGATGGGAATTAGGTCCTTTCGAATTGTGGGACACACTGGGATTTGAAGCGTGTCTGGCAAACATGATTAACGAGGGATATGAAGTAGCACCGTGGATTCATGAAATGAAAAAATCTGGATTCACTTCCTTCTACAAAAATTCAGAAAGCACCGAGCAGTTCCTTCCAACAGAAAACAAATACGGTGTCATTGTGCGCAGCGAACAAGCACGTTCGTTGGATTCTTTCCAAGAAATTATTTGGACGAACAGTGCCTGCACAATTAGGCATATTGGAGACGGTATTCTTTCCCTTTCGTGGAAATCTAAAATGAATACCATTGGCGGTGAAGTGCTCGCGGGCATTAACAAAGCCATTGATCTTGCGGAAGAAAAATACAATGGTCTTGTGATCTATAACCAAGGAGATAATTTCTCAGCTGGTGCGAACGTAGGAATGATCTTCATGTTCGCTGTAGAGCAAGAATATGAAGAGCTCGACATGGCCGTTCGCTATTTCCAAAAGACTGTTATGCGCTTACGCTATTCGAATATACCCGTTGTGGTTGCTCCGCACGGATTGGCAATTGGTGGGGCATGCGAAATGTCCATGCATTCAGACGCAACCGTTGCATATGCAGAAACATACATGGGACTGGTTGAAATGGGTGTGGGCGTTATTCCAGGTGGCGCGGGAACGAAAGAATTCGCCTTGCGTGCTTCAGATGAAATGAAAGAAGGAGATATTCGATTGAATGTCCTTCGAAATAGATTTTTAACGGTAGGACAAGCGAAAGTTGCAACCTCTGCAGAAGAAGCTTTTGAATTGGGATACTTAAGCAGAGAAAAAGATGAGGTGTGCGTAAGCCGCGCCCATCAGCTCATGCGTGCGAAAGAAGTTTGTTTGAATCTTCATCATGCCGGATACTCGGCACCACAAGAACGTAAAGACATTACAGTTTTAGGAAATGAAGGATTAGGCATTGTTTACGCCGGAGCGTCTTCCATGAAATCTGGAAATTACATTTCAGAGCACGATCAACTCATTAGCGAAAAATTGGGATACGTCATGTGCGGCGGCGATCTTTCCGCACCCACAAAAGTGAGTGAGCAGTACTTGCTCGATTTAGAACGCAAAGCATTTCTCGAATTGTGCATGCAACGTAAATCGTTAGAGCGCATGCAGAGCCTTATTAAATCAGGAAAAATTTTAAGAAACTAATTCCATGAACGCATACATAGTTGGGGGTTACAGATCTGCTGTTGGCAAAGCGCAAAAGGGAATATTCAAGTCCATGCGCGCCGACGAACTTGCGGCGCAAGTCATTCAACATTTAATGAAAGACTTTCCGCAAATAGACAAAGATGAGATTAGCGATGTTATTGTTGGAAACGCCACACCCGAAGCAGAGCAAGGGTTGAACATTGGGCGTATGATTTCGTTGATGGGATTGAATACCGAAAAAGTTCCGGGCATGACTGTGAACAGGTATTGTTCAAGCGGATTGGAAACAATCGCTCTTGCTTGCGCAAAAATTCATTCAGGCATGGGCGATTGCATTATTGCTGGAGGTGTTGAAACCATGTCGCCAATTCCTTTCGGAGGATGGCGCATTGTTCCACATCCGAAAGTCGCAAAGTCGCATCCAGACTGGTATTGGGGAATGGGATTAACCGCTGAAGCGGTAGCAAAAGAATACAACGTCTCGCGCGAGCAGCAAGACGAATTCGCATTTCATTCACATCGAAAAGCGTTGGAAGCCATTGCAAACGGACATTTCGCAAATGGCATTGCTCCCGTTGAGATGGAAGAAATTTTTCTCGATGAAAATGAGAAAAGACAAGTTCGAAATACAACGGTAACTATAGATGAAGGACCTCGTGCAGGAACCACGATTGAAGCGCTTTCAAAATTGAAACCCGTGTTTGCCTTAGACGGAACTGTTACCGCAGGTAACGCTTCGCAAACGTCAGACGGTGCGGCTTTCGTCTTGGTGTGCTCTGAAGACTTCATGAAGAAACACAACCTCACACCTATTGCGCAACTGAAAAGTTATTCAGTTGCAGCCCTCGCGCCAAGAATCATGGGTGTTGGTCCAATCTTCGCGATTCCAAAAGCACTGCAAGCGGCGGGACTAAAACAAAGCGACATTAGTTTATTCGAATTGAATGAAGCCTTTGCTTCGCAGAGTGTTGCGGTAATCAATCACTTGGAATTAGACCCAACACGCACGAACATTAACGGAGGAGCCATTGCATTGGGACATCCGCTTGGTTGTACGGGAGGAAAACTGACTGTTCAATTATTGAACGACTTGAAAAGAAGAAATGAAAAATACGGCGTAGTGACCATGTGCGTAGGAACAGGTCAGGGCGCTGCTGGAGTATTCGAAAGATTTTAATAAAACAACACATTATGAAACCAATAACAGGTGGAGAATTTTTAATTCGCAAAACAACTTCATCAGAAATTTTCATTCCGGAAGAATGGAATGAAGAACAACAGATGATGAAGAAAATGTGTGAAGACTTCGTGAACAACGAAATCACACCGATCCTTGATCGCCTCGACGATATGGAAGAAGGACTTATGCAGTCAATTATGCATAAAGCCGGTGAGCTCGGCCTTTTAGGAATTTCGGTTCCTGAGGAATTTAATGGCATGGGCATGGACTTTAAAACTACCATGCTCTGCACTGAAACCCTCGGTGCGGGTCATTCGTTCTCGGTGGCCTACGGTGCGCATACGGGCATTGGCACCTTACCGGCGTTGTATTACGGAAATGAAGATCAAAAGAAATCCTTCGTTTCTAAACTCGCAACAGGTGAATGGTTCGGCTGCTATTGTTTAACTGAACCGAATTCAGGTAGCGATGCGAATTCAGGAAAAACAAAAGCCACATTATCGGAAGACGGAAAGCATTACAAAATCTCAGGGCAAAAGATGTGGATCACAAATGCAGGATTTGCAGATGTGTTCACGGTGTTCGCAAAAATTGAAGACGACGAAAATCTTACTGCTTTTCTTCTTCACAAAGACATGCCGGGCATTTCCTTGAATCCGGAAGAAAAGAAAATGGGAATCAAAGGTTCTTCAACACGTCAAGTCTTCTTTAACGATGTGTTGGTTCCAATTGAAAACATGTTAAGCGAGCGTCAGAATGGATTCAAGATCGCTGTAAACATTTTGAATATCGGGCGCATCAAATTAGCGGGTGCTGTGATGGGTGGCGCGAAAGCAACCGTAACAGATGCTTTGGAATATGCTATTGCTCGCGAACAATTCGGTAGATCAATTTCAAAATACGGAGCCATTCGCCACAAGTTGGCTGAAATGGCTATTCGTTGTTATGCAACAGAATCTGCGCTATACCGCGCAACTCAAAATATCGATGATGCCATTGCAGGATTAGCAGAATCTGGAATGGAGAAAGGCACAGCCGTTCTGAAAGGAATAGCCGCATTCGCCCCAGAGTGTGCTATTCTAAAAGTATACGGAAGTGAGACCTTGGACTACGTTGTAGATGAAGCTGTTCAGGTTTATGGCGGAATGGGATACAGCGCTGAATCGCGCGTTGAACGCGCTTATCGCGATTCTCGCATCAACAGAATTTTCGAAGGAACAAATGAAATCAATCGCATGCTCATCGTTGACATGCTTCTGAAAAAAGCCATGAAAGGTGAATTGGACCTTATGACACCTGCCATGAATGTCGCGAATGAACTCATGTCAATTCCAGATTTTTCTGAACCAAGCGAAGACATCTTTGAGCGTTACTTGGGGTACATTGAAAATTTCAAAAAAGCGGTTCTCATGATTGCTGGAAGTGCTGCCCAAAAACTCATGATGCAATTGGCGAAGGAACAAGAGATTCTAATGAACATAGCGGATATGGCTATATGGACTTACGTTGCTGAAAGCACTGTTCTTCGCACACAAAAAAGAGTTCAATTGAATGGGTTAGAAAGTTCTGCGAGTCAAATTGCAATGATGCAAACCTTGGTTACAGATCTCGCAGACAACATTAACAAAGCAGGAAAAGATGCCTTGAATTCTTTCGTTGAAGGAGACGAGCAGCGCATGATGATGATGGGCTTGCGTCGGTTCACAAAAACAGAACCCTACAATACCAAAGAAGGCCGACGCACAATTGCAGCAGAATTAATTTCTTCAGGAAAATATTGTTTCTGATGGAAAAAGAAATAGGGAATTAATTCCCTATTTCTGAATGAAACTTAATGCGCATCAAACGCAAAATCTCTTCTTCGTAATCACCGTCGAAATATTCTTCGGCCTCTAAAATGTCATCAGTTTCAGACTGCATGAAATACTCCATGATTTCGTCTTGGGCATCTTCATCTATTTCATCGTCTATGAAATACTGAATGTCTAAACGGGTACCTGCATGAACGATGGTTTCAATCTCATCAATCAAATCAGTATAAGTCTTTCCAATTCCTTTTGCAATATCGTTAAGTGGAATGCGCTTATCTACGTTTTGAATGATCTTGATCTTGTGACTGCTCTTGGCGTGTGCACTCTTCAACACAAAATCTTCTGGACGTTCAATATCATTGTCTTCAACATACTTTTTAATCAGCGCTAAAAACGCAGAACCAAATTTCATGGCCTTACCCTTACCAACACCGCCAATATGAGACAACTCATCGATGGTAATTGGATATTGTGTTGCCATTTCCTCCAAGGAAGGTTCTGAAAAAATTACATAAGGAGGTAGACCTTTTTCTTTCGAAACCTTCTGACGTAATTCCTTCAACATAAGGAACAACGTCTCATCGGCGGCGCCAGAACCCGTTGCTTTAACTGCATGAATCAATTCACCGTCGTCATCTGTTTCTCCAATTTCTTCTTCCTTCACCAAATCCATTTTAAATGGCGACTTCAAAAATTCTAACCCTTCAGCTGTTAACTTAAGGGTTCCGTATGTTTCAATTTCCTTTCGAATTAAATTCTTTACAAGAAGCTGTCGCATGATAGCGTTCCAATGCTTGTCAGACTCTTCCTTTCCTGCACCGAACAACTTGTGTTTATCAGCCTTATAAGTAGAAACTTCTGCATTGTTAATTCCACACAAAACATTCGCTATGAATTTCGCCTTATGTGTTTCTTTGAATGCCTTAATGCACTCTAAAACCAACTTCACATCTTCCGTAGCATCGAAAATTTCTTTCGGCTTGCGTGAGTTATCATCCATGCCCGCACCTTCCCCAGTCACCTCATCCCATTCTTCACCAAAGTAGTGAAGCAAATATTTTCTTCGGCTCATCGCCGTTTCAGCGTAAGCCATTACTTCTTGAAGGAGAAGCATTCCTATTTCCTGCTCAGCTACGGGTTTTCCGTGAAGGAACTTTTCGAGTTTTTCTACATCTTTCGGAGAGTAAAAAGCCAAGCAATGACCTTCGCCTCCATCTCTTCCTGCTCTACCCGTCTCTTGGTAGTAACTCTCCAAACTCTTGGGAATGTCGTGATGTATAACAAAACGAACATCCGGCTTATCTATTCCCATTCCGAATGCAATGGTTGCAACAATCACATCGACATCCTGCATGAGGAATTTATCTTGCACATCGTTGCGCTGGTGGCTATCCATACCAGCGTGATACGAAAGAGCTTTGATTCCGTTTGCAACAAGTAGTTCCGCAATTTCTTCCGTCTTCTTTCTTGACAAGCAATATACAATTCCGCTTTTCCCGGCATTACCCTTTACAAATTGAATAATCTGTTTTCCAACATTCACCTTTGCGCGAACTTCGTAATAAAGATTGTCTCGGTTGAATGAAGATTTGAAAACCTTGGCATCTACCATCCCAAGATTTTTCTGAATATCTAATTGAACTTTCGGAGTCGCTGTTGCAGTAAGTGCCATTACAGGCAAGTCGGCAATTTGCTGAATAATATTTTTAATTCTTCTGTATTCCGGACGGAAGTCGTGTCCCCATTCTGAGATACAATGTGCTTCATCAATGGCAACGAATGAAATTTTACAAGTGCGAAGAAAATCTATATTCTCTTCTTTTGTAAGCGATTCGGGAGCAACATAGAGGAGTTTCGTTTTCCCATTGAGCATATCCTTTTTTACTTGAGCAATCTCACTCTTGTTGAGCGATGAGTTAATCACGTGAGCAATACCCTCTTCGTTCGAAAAACCGCGCATGGCATCCACCTGGTTTTTCATCAGAGCAATAAGCGGGGAAACAACTATTGCAGTTCCCTCAAGCATAAGTGCGGGAAGTTGATAGCAAAGAGATTTACCTCCGCCCGTTGGCATAATAACAAAAGTGTCGTTCCCAGCAAGAACATTATCTATCACATCTTGCTGAAGACCCTTGAAGTTCGAAAATCCAAAAAAGTATTTGAGGGCTTCCTTAGGAGCCATATCTGTCGCTGTAATCATTATCTTCAGTGGTTGTACGTTAAGAAACAATAACGTAGCAATAAAGTTCGCTAAACGAATGTAAGCACAAATCTGCTTGCGCACCAAACAAAATCGGTCTAAAAAAAACACCCGAAAAACTGACGTTTCTTCGCATCTTTGCAAAGTGAAATCGACAATGAACAACTCTATAATTGCCTCTGCGAAAGAAGCTATTCGATTAGAAGCAGAGGCACTTGCCAAATTGGGCCAATCATTAGATTCTACGTTTCTTTCTGTAATAAATACGGTTCTTGAAACGAAGCAGCCGATAATTGTAACGGGCATAGGCAAGAGCGGAATTATTGCTCAAAAATGGGTTGCCACTTTCAATAGCACAGGTCAACCTGCTCAATTTTTACATGCGTCTGAGGCCATTCATGGCGATTTAGGAATGGTTCAAAATCACAGTGTGGTTTTCTGCCTTTCGAAAAGCGGAGATTCGCCAGAGATTCAATATTTAGTATCCTTGTTAAAAGCCATGAACGTTGTGCTGGTGGGTGTAGGTGCGAATACCTCTAGCTATTTAGCTAAAGCGTCGACCTTTTTTATACACACTCCAATGGATGGTGAAGCCTGCCCAAACAATCTGGCCCCCACTGTAAGTACAACACTTCAGCTTGCCGTTGGTGATGCGGTTGCCGTATCCTTAATGACCGAAAGAGGGTTTAGTAAACTCGACTTTGCAAAGTTCCATCCCGGTGGGGCACTTGGCAAGAAGCTATTCACGACCATAAGTCAAGTTATGCGTACAGAGGCTATGCCCCAAGTCGCACCAAATTGCAATTTTCGCGATTTACTTATTGAGATTAGCTCGAAAAGAGCTGGAGCAACGGCTGTTGTAGAGAATAATGTTTTACTCGGGATTGTGACAGACGGGGATATTCGCAGAGCAGTGGAGCGCAGCCTCAATCTCGACACTTTAACGGCTTCAGACCTAATGAACAGCGCTGCCAAAAGAATTCAAAATTCAGCTTTGGCTGTTGAGGGCTTTCAATTAATGGAAAGTAACAAGATTAGTCAGCTGCTTGTCGTTGATGAAAATGGAACATATTGCGGCATTATACATTTGCACGATTTACTGAGCGCAGGAATTAACTAGGCACTATGGCGGAAGAGAAAAACATGAGTTTCCTAGAGCATCTGGAAGAATTGCGCAAAAGATTGTTCCGTGCGGTTTTATTTGCCGTTGCCGGAGTAATCGTTGTATTCATCTTCGATACTTATGTTATTGAAAACATCATCATGGCTCCGAGAAGAGCCGATTTTCCTACCTATCGTTTCTTTTGTTGGCTAGGAAATAATCTTGGACTGCAAGATCAGCTTTGTTTTTCGGACGCCAACTTCACCTTACAAAGTACCACTATGGGTGGTAATTTCTCCGCATACATGACGGTTGTTTTAATTGGAGGAGTAATCCTTGCGTTCCCTGCTATATTCTATCAATTGTGGGCATTTATTCGACCAGGACTTAGAAAGTCTGAACTAAAATCGGTTCGAGGCATTGGTTTTTATGTCTCTATTCTTTTTTTCTTAGGAGTTCTTTTTGGCTATTACGTTCTAACCCCACTGTCTATTCAGTTCCTTGGAAACTTTGCCTTCGCCGACGTTGAGGTAAATGCCACCATTCTCTCGTATCTTAAGCTTTGCTCGTCTCTAATCTTGGGAACAGGTCTGGTATTCCAGATGCCCGTGGTTATCTATTTTCTAGCAAAAATCGGATTGGTTACTTCTGAATTCCTAAAGAAATATAGAAGACATGCCTTTGTTGTAAACTTGATCGTAAGCGCTATTATTACTCCTCCGGACGTAACAAGTCAAATGCTTGTTTCCTTGCCATTATTGTTACTCTACGAAATAAGCATAGGCGTTGCACAGCGCGTTGAAAAAAATAAGGCTGAATTGTAAATTACCATTTAATTTCGTTGGAAAGTTCATTGATAATTTCATTATATTCGTAACCTTAAAAGTTAACTTAAATTTAATCAAATGAAGAAAATCTACTTATTAGGTTTGTTCACAGCTGTAGCGAGTGTATCATTCGCACAATGGTCAGTGCAACAATCACCTGCTCGCAGAACTTTCACAAGAAGTGAAATTTCTCCAAGAGCTAGCATCCGTCAAGAAATGGCTCCATCTATCGATTGGAGTAATCGTGTTGTTCTTCTTACTGAAGACTTCCAAGGAGTTTCTGGAACTTTGCCTGCTGGTTTACCTGCTGGTTGGTCTACAAACCAAGTTGTTCAAGCAGACCAATCTCAAGGAAACGCATTCAAAACACACAGTAGCACAACTGCTAACGGTGGTGGTTACTGGCCAGTTCCACAAGTAGGTACTGGAAATAAATTTGCTGGTGCTAATGATGACAACACCCCTTGCGACTGTGCAATGGACGATGTTTACCTTCAATCTCCAGCTTTAGATTTCTCAGCAGCTTCAAACATTGCTATTTCCTTCGATATTTTCCACGATGGTAATTTCGGTGGTGGTGATGCAACGCTTCAAGTTTCTACAGATGGTGGAACTACTTTCAACATTGTTCCAATTGGTGTTGATGAAACAGGTGCAAACATTGATGTATTTCCATTGGACCAAGACTACTGGCAGTCTATCATTGTTCCGTTGTACAACGTTACTTCTTCTACAGTAATCATTCGTTTTCAATGGACCGATGCTGGATCATGGGCTTCTGGTTTCGCAGTTGACAACGTAATTGTTGGTGAACTTCCTGCAAATGACATTCGTGTTGTTAAAACGAAAACAGGTGACTGGAACCAAGCTGACTTCGGTTTAGGTTTCTGGGATTACAACAGAGTACCAGTTACTCAAGTTAGCCCAGTTCACGCTACATCTGTAATCTTCAACGGTGGTACTAACGACCAAGTAGATGCTACAATGAGCTACGCTGTAACTTTCAACGGAACTCCTGTTGCTGGTTCTCCTTTTGCAGCTGATCAAACTTCTGCAAACTTCCTTTCTCTTGATAAAGACACTATCTCTGTCTCTACTACTTGGACTCCAAGTGCTGTAGGAACTATCCAAATTACTGGAACAACTTCTTCAACTACTGGAGATGATGTTGCAACAAACAACACAGGTGTTGCTTCTATTGAAATCACAGACTTCACATACGGTCGTGATGGAGATGCTGCTCAAGCATTTGTTGGTCCTGATTCAGACTTTGAAATTGGAAACTTGTTCGATATCTATGCTGACGATTCGTTCGGTGGTATTGACGTTGCTATCGGAGCTGGATCAGCTGCTGGTGACCCAATCATTGGTCGTATCTACCTTTGGGAAGGTTTCGATGCTGCTGGAGATCCAATCTTCACTGACATCGGAGTTGAGACATTGGAGTACATCTTCACTGGAAACGAATTCAACAGTGTTGGTGAAAACACTTTTGTAACTCTTCCTTTCTCTTCGCCTGTTACATTGAACGCTGATAATGTTTATTTAGCTGTAGTTTCTTGTGTTTCAGGTACTCGTATTCCAGTATCAGGAAGCAACGAATGGGTAGTTTCTTGGTTGTACGATGGTACTTCTTGGGGTGCTACTGGTTCAATTCCAATGGTTCGTTTAAACTCAGATGAAACTGCTTCTGTTGCTTCAGTTAACGGAACATCTTCATTCGAATTAGCTCAAAACATGCCTAACCCATCTAACGGAAACACTACTATTGTTTATAACCTTCCAAGCAACGAGCGCGTTACTTTAACAGTACGCGACATGACTGGACGTGTTGTAGCTGTATCTAACGAAGGTGTTAAACCAGCTGGTAAAAACATGATCACTTTGAATACTGAAGCTTTCGGTGCAGGTGTTTACACTTACACGATCACTGCAGGTTCTTCAAACTTGACTAAAGAAATGATGGTGAAATAATTCACTAACTTTCCTTGAAAGGAAAAAGTCCCGCAATTGCGGGACTTTTTTTTTAACCAAGAGATTTGCATATTAAAAGATTTCTTACCTTTCCATTCTAAAATTAAACCTGTTAAGATGAAAAAACTTTTTACTCTTTGCGGTGCTATAGGTTTGGCTCTTTCTGCATCGGCGCAAGTAACGCCAGTGACAGACATTAAAGCTGCTCCAAAAGCTCCTTCAAACACTGAATTGGAACGTTCTGCTCATGCCAGCACAACAACTCCTACTACCTCAACTGATCGTGTTATCGTGTACAGTCAAGATTTCTCTTCTGGATTTGGCGACATGACTCACGAAGATAGCAGCCCTGCTGGGACTATCTGGATGGTGGCGAACGCTAGCTCTCCTGCTGGTCAATTTTCTTCGAGTTTACCTGCTTTAGCTTCTCCAACAGCAGCTAACGGATGGGTAATTTTCGATTGTGATTTATACAACACACCAGTAGCAGACGGAGTTGAAGATGTTACGGGTAGCCTTTCTACTCCAACTATCGATTGTAGCGCAATGACTTCTGTTGTTGTTGAATGGTCTCAGTACTTCCGTTATTGCTGCTTCTCTGCGTCTCCTCTGACGTTAGAAGTTTCTACAGACGGAGGAAACAACTGGGTTGTTTTTCCAGCAAACGGTAGCTTCACTCCAAGTGCAAACTCACTTTCTGCTAACCCATTAAACACGCGTGTTGACATATCTTGCGCTGCTGCAGGACAATCAAGTGTATTGGTTCGCTGGGGTTATAACACATCTGCAGCTGCAGGTTATAGCCACTACTTCTGGGGAATCGATGACATTGAAATCTTTGACAACTCAATTGTTAACGATCTTGAAATTCTACAAGTAACAAACGGAGATGTATTCAACATCTGGGAATACCGTGTTACTCCTTTCGAGCAACGCACATACGCTGCAGACGGAGGTCTTTTAGTTGGAGTAATCTACCGCAACAACGGAAGCGCAGATCAAACAAGCACCTCTATAAACGTTGACATTCTTGACGGTACTGGGGCAGTTGTTGGTAATGCTGTTTCTGCTCCATTCACAATGGAAGCTTTCGGTAACACTGCAGAATGTCCTTCATTCCTAAACGATACATTGTATATCCAAACAGGATGGGAACCAAGTACTCAAGGTAACTTCACTATTCGCGCTAATATCATTAGCCTAGACGCAACCGACGAAACTCCTGCAAATAACACAAAAGACAAAGTTATTGTTTATTCTACAGACGAATATGGTCATGAAGACGAAGCAAACCTTGACATTGAATTAACTCCACGCGAAAGCGACGACAGTCCGGGAGAATTTGATCCAACCGGATATGGTGCATTTTACACTTGTCCGAACGCTGGTTCATTGGGTTATGGATTAACTGTTGTGTTTGGTCCAACATCTGACGCAGACGTTGACTTCTCTGCTGTTCTATTTGAGGGAAGTCCTAACGACGCTGCTGTTCTTGCTGCGCAAGATTATCAGTTAAATGCAGGATGGATCGATAATGGATATCAATATTTCCCATTCGATGCTCCAATCGACCTTCAACCTGGAACTGTATACTTTAACGGTGTTTTGAATGAAAATACAAGCGCGTTAGAATTAACAGTTGCTGCTGAAGATAACAGTGACTCTGACAACTCTACTGCGGTATACGAAATGGCTGGTGACGGTTCATTCGTATGGTTCGGAAGTCAAAGCTTCTCTCCTGCTGTTCGTTTGATTCTTTCTGAGCGCGTAACTGTAGACGAGATCAACTCTGACAACCTTACTTTCTTCCAATTCGCTCCAAACCCAGCTGTAACTTCAACTCGCGTTAATTTCGAGTTAACTTCTGCTGCAAACGTTGCTTACGAAGTACGTGATATCACTGGTAAATTAATCGAGTTCAAGAACTTGGGTAAATACACTCCAGGAATGAACAACTTCGAATTGAACGTTGCTGGATTGAACGCTGGTAACTACGAAGTTTCACTTGTAATCGGTGGAGCTAGAATGTTCACTAAAACACTTTTAGTTAAGAAATAATATTTTCTTGCTGAAATGAAAAGGCCACCTTCGGGTGGCCTTTTTTTATTATTCGTATCGAAGTGCTTCAATCGGATCGAGCTTCGAAGCTTTCTTTGCTGGATAATATCCGGAAGCTACTGAAACTAAGAAGGAAATGGTTGCTCCTAGAAACAGCCACATCCAAGGTATGGTGAATCCCACACCAATAACCACAGACACAATATTTCCAACTAAAACACCTAACACTATTCCAATAAAACCGCCTATTTGACCAATCAGCACAGCTTCAATTAAAAACTGTTGGCGAATAATTTTTGCACTTGCTCCAATTGACTTTCTCACACCTATTTCACGCGTCCGCTCTGTGACCGACACAAGCATAATATTCATAAGCCCAATACCCGCGCTAATGAGCGTGATTATTCCGATACAAATTCCACCCAGCGTAATTCCAGAGATTAAACCTAGCAGCTGTTCAACTAAGCCGTTACTCATATTCACTTCAAACGTATTGTCCTCTCCCGGCCCGTCTGCACGCGCAACACGCATAGCTTCCACGGCACTCTCTGTTGCAGACTCTAATTGCTCTGCCGTTTTCACTGCTATGCTAATTTGATATTCAGAATTCGCATCGCCGAAAGTCTTTCGCACATTGGTCAAGGGAATTAAACATTGATTATCACCAGCGAAACCAAACGTATTTCCTTTGGCCTTCAAAACACCCACAATTACATAAGACCTTCCGCTTACATCTACTGTTTGTCCAATCGGAGAAACCCCTCCTTTAAAAAGTTCTTTTGCTATATCCGCTCCGCAGACCATTGCATTCGCTCCGTCTTTCAATTCGAACGAAGAAAAATTCCGTCCGTCGCTCAACACATAAGAAGAAAGTTCGAAATAATTTTCGTCACACCCTAATACTGTAACATTCGGATTAGTCTTTAGACCATTTCTTGAAACAGTAGCCGTTGCTGAGGCAAATACACTCAATGAGACCGTAGCATCTTCCCTGAACAGCTCTTGAAACTTACGCGCTTCATCGTAAGAAATAACCTCGACTTTTTTACTGCTCTGCCCCCTGCGCATTCCCTGACGGGCATTGTTACCTGAACGAATGGAAAAAGTATTCGACCCCAACCTTGAAAATTCTTCGCTTAACTTTCGCTCAATACACTTCACAGCTGTTATCATTCCTACCAAAGCGGTGATACCGATTGCAATAATCGACACCGTCAAAGCAGCCCGAAGCTTCTGGCTTCGAACCGAACCGATAGCGGTTTGAATGTTTTCTTTGAAAGATGTCGATAAAACGCGAAGCATAAAACAAAAGTAGGGTTGTAATTCGCTCGATTCCTAACTATTTTTGCAGCGTAAAAATCTACATATAATGAGTCAAGTATTCGACCTAGACATGATTAAAAACCACTACAGCAGACTTGCTGAACGAGTGGAAAACGCAAGAAAAGTTGTTGGAAAACCGCTAACATTAAGCGAGAAAATTCTTTACTCACATCTTTGGGAAGGCTCATCCGACGTAGCTTTCGAGCGCGGAAGTTCTTATGTAGATTTCGCTCCAGACCGTGTTGCAATGCAAGATGCTACAGCACAGATGGCTCTCTTACAATTCATGCAAGCAGGTAGAAAAAAAGTAGCAGTTCCTTCAACTGTTCACTGCGACCATTTGATACAAGCTCGCGTAGGTTCTGCAACCGATTTGAGCGATTCGTTGATTAAAAACAACGAAGTATTCAACTTCCTTTCAACTATTTCAAATAAGTACGGAATTGGTTTCTGGAAACCAGGTGCGGGTATCATTCACCAGGTGGTGCTTGAGAACTATGCATTTCCAGGTGGACTAATGATTGGAACCGATTCGCATACTGTAAATGCTGGCGGATTAGGTATGATTGCTATTGGTGTTGGTGGTGCAGATGCCATGGACGTTATGGCCGGAATGGCTTGGGAGTTAAAGTTCCCGAAATTGATTGGTATTAAATTGACCGGTAAATTAAACGGATGGTGTTCGGCTAAAGATGTTATTTTGAAAGTAGCTGGAATCCTTACTGTAAAAGGTGGTACCGGTTGCATTGTAGAATATTTTGGTGAAGGTGCTACTTCTTTGTCTTGCACAGGAAAAGGAACCATCTGTAATATGGGGGCTGAAATTGGAGCAACGACTTCAACATTTGGGTACGACGACAGCATGGAGAAATACTTGCGCTCTACAGGTCGCCCTGAAGTTGCAGATCTTGCAAACAACATTCGCGAGCACTTAACTGGAGATGCTGAAGTTTACGCTAATCCTGAAATGTATTTCGATCAAGTGTTGGAAATCAACCTTGACGAATTAGAGCCTTACATCAACGGTCCTTTCACCCCCGATTTAGCTACGCCTATTTCTAAAATGAAAGAAGCTGCTGCTGCGAACGATTGGCCAACTAAAGTTGAAGCAGGACTTATTGGTTCATGCACCAACAGTTCTTATGAAGATATTTCACGTGCTGCATCGTTAGCGAAGCAGGCTGCTGAAAAAGGAATGGAACCAAAAGCTGAGTTCAGCATTACGCCGGGTTCAGAAAAAGTTCGTTACACCATTGAACGTGACGGATTCATTGATACGTTTTCGAAAATTGGTGCGAAAGTATTCGCGAACGCATGCGGACCATGTATTGGAATGTGGGCAAGAACGGGCGCAGAAAAGAAAGAGCGCAACACAATCGTGCATTCATTCAACCGAAACTTCTCTGCTCGTCAAGACGGAAATCCAAACACACTGGCATTCGTTGCTTCTCCAGAAATCACAACTGCTTTAGCCATTGCCGGAGATTTAACTTTCAATCCACTTACCGATTCGTTAACGAATTCAAAAGGTGAGCAAGTGATGTTCGATGCTCCAACCGGATATGAATTACCACCTCTTGGTTTCGAAGTGAAGGATGCAGGATATCAAGCTCCAGCAGAAGATGGAAGCGCTATTGAAATAGCAGTTGCCGCCGACAGTGAGCGTCTTCAGTTGTTGGCTCCATTCTCTGATTGGGACGGGACGAACATTGAGAACGCACGTGTATTGATTAAAGCAAAGGGAAAATGTACCACAGACCATATCTCAATGGCAGGACAGTGGTTGCGTTTCCGTGGTCACCTAGACAACATCGCGAACAATACGTTAATTGGCGCGACTAACTTCTTCAACGGAGAGCAAAACAAAGTAAAGAATCAAATCACAGGCGAATACGCTGAAGTACCTACCGTACAACGCGCATACAAAGCGGCTGGAATTCCATCTATCGTTGTTGGAGATCACAACTACGGTGAGGGCTCTTCGCGTGAGCATGCAGCTATGCAACCGCGTCACTTAGGCGTTCGTGCGATACTTGTGAAGAGCTTCGCTCGTATTCACGAAACAAACTTGAAGAAGCAAGGCATGTTGGCACTCACTTTCGCTAATGAAGCTGACTACGATAAAATTCAAGAAAATGATCAAATCAATTTCGTCGACTTGGTGAATTTCACTGCAGGAAAGCCATTGACTTTAGAATTGGTTCACGAAGATGGGTCGAGAGAAAACATTCACGTTAACCACACTTACAACGACCAACAAATTGAATGGTTCAAAGCAGGAGGAGCTCTAAACCTGATCAGAAAATCACTTTAATAATGAAAAAAAAAGGACTTGTTAAAGTCCTTTTTTTTAATCTTCGCACCATGAAAAATATATTGTATCTATTGCTTGCAGTAACACTCTTTGCTTGCGGAAACGCAACTCCCAATGCTGAGGCAACTCCAGCCGCAACAACAAACACCGTTGTAGACGGCACGAATAAAACCGAAGCGGTTCTTTCAATTAGCGGAATGACCTGCGCTGCTGGATGCGGAGGGAAAATTCAGAAAGAACTTCAAAATTTAAATGGAGTAGTTACTACGTCTCTCGACTTCGTTGAAGATCGCGAAGTAAATGTTGTGAAAGTAGAATTCGACCCGAATGTGGTGAAGGAAACCGACATGACAACTATCGTTAACACCATTGCCGACGGTCAATACCACGTTGTGAAAGCTGAAATAATTTCGCACAAAGCTTCATAATGTCATCTCTTCACCAAACAAAAAAAAGACTGAATACAGCAGGTAAGATTGGTCTTATTTGCATGTTCTTAATCATCATTGCTGGCAGCTTCGTTCGCATTACCGGAAGCGGAATGGGCTGTCCCGATTGGCCGAAGTGTTTTGGTTATTACATCCCTCCCACTGAAATTTCTACTGTATCTCTAGAAGAAGGAAGATCTTATGAAAAGGGCCAAATGGTTATATACCACGATACGCTTTGGATAGCCGAACAAAACTTCAATTATTCTTCTGAATTTTGGAAAACGAATAACGGAAGTGAAGCTGCTTTGAAAGTATATCCCAAGCATCAATACGCAGAGTTCAATGCATTTCACACTTGGACGGAATACATCAACAGACTTCTCACTGGTTTGCTCGGCTTACCGATTTTGGTTATGACGTTCTTAGCATTAATCTATTACAAAAAATCTAACGACTATTGGCCTGTTCTGTATTCGGTATTCGCCATTGTCATGATACTTTTCGAAGCTTGGTTGGGTAAAATGGTCGTCGACAAAAACTTGAACACTTCAACCATTACTTTACACATGGTTGGCTCGTTAGGTATTTTATTAAGCCTGTTATTCCTCATACGTAGAACCAATGAAACGGAGAATTACACAATACCGCCTACACTTCGTAAAGCCCTTTCTTTTTTCTTTTTAATTCATTTGGTACAGCTATTACTGGGCACACAAGTTCGAGAATCTGTTGACTTACTTCTTGAAAATGGCGTTGGGCGAAATTTCATTGTAGACAATCTCCCTGTCGGATTCAAAATTCACAGAAGTTTTTCAATCCTTATTGTCATTTTAACAACAATGATGTTCCTGCAGTACAAGCGCCTTCAAATAAAGCCAAGAAAATTTTTGTTGTTGTTTGGTGTAATTGGATTTGAAATTCTATTCGGAGTGGGTCTTGCCTACTTAGGCCTGCCCATTGTGCTTCAGCCCCTGCATCTGCTCTTTTCAATTATTCTTTTCGCGTTAAGCGGAATGATTCTATTGGAAACGAAAAAGAAATAAACATAACTTTTAGTTTTTAACATTTCCGAATTTACTTTCGACCTAAATTATCTTTGAGGTTTGCTCATTAGGAAATGAAATGTGTATTCTTTTTTCTCGGGTTAACTTTTTATTGCTTGATTTCAAGCGCTCAGGAAAGTGTGCCTATGCGTTTGTACGATTTAAGACCCAATCGGCAACTGGCTAATTTTCTGGAATTAAATTCCGCTCAACAAACAAAGCCTAAAGACACCTACCAGCTCATTCTTTCACATGGAAAGTGGTACGCAATAGGAAATGGCGACGGTCAAGTTTTCACTCCGGAAAATGGTTTTTGGAAAAGAATTGACAAGACCCGTTTAGAAGGATATCATTACGGAGCTTTTCTATTCGATTGCAACGGCACCCTTATGAAATATGGTGGATATGGTTTTTGGAGAAATCACGGCATGTTCGTTTATTTTCATGAACAAACAGGCGACTGGCAAATTCAGCCAAGTAATCGCGAACTACCATTCAATGGCAACCTTGCCTACTTCAGTAAAAAAGAAAATACCTTATACTCCTTTGGTAATTTTATGTACAATCAGTCGATGAGTGAGGAGAAAAAATTTCTTGACAGCCTCTATCGCATTGATTTACTCAAAATGAAATGGGAAAGCTTGGGTAAGCTAAATTCGAACCTTGTTGATAAATACCACTTGCACTACCGCCTTCATACGTTGGCCGGAAATGGCGGGTGCTTTGTGCAGCCCACAAGCAACGATTCAACCGCCTTGTTCCTCAATTTTGAAACACTGAAATACAACGTCTATAATTCTAAAAATAACAGTAGATTATTCCGGTTTTTCAAAGAACTACCCGTCAATGAACAAATTTATTCCGACAACTATGGACTTAAAATTCTTGATATGGAAGTTCTTGAGAATGTCGATTCTATTTCATGGGAAGACGCAACCGCTAAACCGTTGGAATCCTCAGATCTGATAGACAAACAAGCAGCAGCAGTAGATTTCAAATTTTCAATTTTATTAAGTGCTCTTGCATGTGCCCTGGGGGTATTTCTTCTTTACTTTCTTTACAAAAGAAAAAAATCTTCCCACAAAATCAACACAGGAGCTTCGACTTACCAATCTTCTGGCACGCTGGATCTCTCCATACATAACACTGTCATTTTCGAAGGTGCAATGTATCCTATAGATGCTGCTGATTACCTTGTTATTCGGAAATTCACCGAACAAGATGCGACTACCATTGAATTAAACGACTGGTTAGGTTTGGAAAACAAACAACCGGAAAACCAGAAGAAGCAGAGAGCGGAGTGGATAAAAAGATTGAATATATTTTTCAAAAAAATTGGCTTCAAAGAAGAAGCTTTCAATAGAGAAAGACAGGAAACAGATAAGCGCATGTTTGTATACAAAATGAACCACAAGCTTAAAGCAAACGATGTTCTCGACGATTCAGAAGCCACAAAATAGGTGAACAACGCCAATGTCAAGGAATTTACAAAAAACTGAACTACAGTTCATTACACGAATAAATTAGGTGAAAAAACACCTCCGCACCCATTTCACCCGAATTGTGTAGCAATCAGCTTTTCAAAATGATTCATTTGCGAAAATTGTACAAAAATGAATCGGGTTCAGGAAATTAAACATTGGCTTGAGGAGGGAAACCTCTACCGCGCAGAAAAGGCCATTCAAAACTGTAGCGACGATCTTAAACCCAGCGAAAAAGAAGAGTTTGAAAAACTATTATCCGAAATAAGTGTCAGACATTACAGGCTGCTTGCTGGAAAGGCGGTGATATCAAAGGATGAAAGTCTTCTAAATATTTGCATACAAAAACTGAAAGAAAAAAACGCACCTGTTGATGGACTTCAAAACTCACTCGATCAAATTGTATCTGAAAGAAGGGCCATCCGATCTCAGAAAATGTTTATTATTCTTTTCGGATTAATTACTCTTGTCTTCTTTGCCTTATTCATTTTGGCCTGAGGTCTTCTTCGAAGTATCTAAAAGAGTATCCATTCCCATCATCTGTTTCATAACCTTTTGCATTCCGTCTGGAGAACCGTCTAAGAATAAAACATTGCCTTTTCCGTATTCTGCGAAATTCTTGATAGCTTCCGTCCACATGGAAAACATAATCATAGACGTATCAAGATTGGCTTGCTGCATTTCTCTTGCGGCATTCTGCATACCCTTTGCCACCTCCTGTCTGAACAACGCCACCCCTTGACCTCTCAACTGCGCAGCCTCTCTTTCCGCTTGAGCAGCAATCTTTATAGCGTTTCCATCTGCCTCAGCAGCTTTGGTCTTTGTAATTAAAAGGGCCTGTCCTTCATTCTCAGCTGCAGCCTTCAAATTGCTAGAAGCAACCACCTGACTCATCGAGCGCATAATCGCTTCATCGAAAGTGATATCATTGATCTGTAAGTCGTGCAAATGGTATCCCCATTCTTCGATGACATTGTCGATTTGCTCTTTGACGTGGTCTACGATTTCATTCCGCAGCGACAATACCTCAGATTGCTTTTTCGTGGCGACAAAAGCTCGAATATTCCCTTCAATGGTCCGAATCAAAGCTTGCATCAAACTTTTTTCATCAATGAACTTGAAAGCTACCTTTTTAACACAATCTTCATCATCATTTTGCACCGAGAACAAAAGCATGCTCTTAAAATAAACATTCGCTTGATCAATTGTAACGGCCTGAAACTCCAATTCAACAGATCTATTCTGAGTCGATATTCTCTTGAAAACCACTTCAACAAATGGAATCAAAAGATTCAATCCCGGACGAATAACACGCCTGTATTTCCCGAAAACAGTAACGACTGCAACATTCCCCTGCTGAACTGTTTTCAATCCAGAAAAAACAAGCAGCGCAACAATGGCTAATAAAATATAAAGTGACATATTCTTTTTTTTACGAATGTATCTATTCTATTCCCATTAAAATCAGAATTGAAACAATTCACCGCAAAAAAGTGTAATTTTGGGCATGCAGAATTCCGAACTACTCAACGCAGAAGAAATAGAGCAAAAGCTAACGCGCATGGCCTACGAAATAGCCGAGCGTCATTACAACGAGAAGAATATTGTTTTCATTGGCATTGAAGACAATGGTGCTGCTGTTTCGAACAGATTGTTTGAATTGGTTTCTCAAATCGTAACCATTCCTTGCGAAAAAAGTAGCATTAAACTTTCAAAAGAAAATCCAATTGGAAGTGTTCAACTTTCTAACCCACTTTTACTCAAGAATAAATGCGTGGTGCTAATTGACGACGTATTCAATTCTGGTCAAACACTAATGCACGCTGCATCATTCCTTGTTTCGCAAGAAATTCATCGCTTAACCACAGCAGTATTGGTGGAAAGAAAGCACCGCAGATTTCCAATCAAAGCAGATTTTGTTGGATTGAAATTGTCCACCACACTCAAGGAACATGTGACCGTGAGTATGGATGGAAAAAATTCTTCGGTGACTATTCGTTAATTTATTTCGAAGGCGAAATTCAACATGTAGTTTCTTCCCGCTTGCGGATAATAAAAGCGCTCTGTGACAGTACCTCCGTATATATATGAAAAAGCGTAACCGTTGCTCGCATACATTCTATTGAAAGCGTTATTCACCCAAAAAGTGATCTTCACGGAAGGCTTCGGGCTGTATTTCGAATCCCATTGAATACCGAAATCTGAAACAGCAAAAGCAGTAATCACAGCCGTGCTACTTCCTGTATTGTCTAAGTGCTGTTTTCCAACAAACTTTTCATTAAACAATAGATACAATTGCTTCCGAACCGGCTTCTCCGTTACACGCCATCCGTTGGGAAAAACCTGATACTCTGCCGTTAATCCAGCAACGACATTCGGACTGAAAGCAATGTTAGTTGTTCCGCGCGAAATTACCTCTTCAGCAAATGTATCGTAATTGAAGATGCGCTCTTGAAAGTCGACAATCTTGTTCTCACTCAAGGTAAGGTTAGCACCTACTCTTAACCTTTGTTTGAAATAAGCCGAAGAACTTAATTCAATTCCTCTTCTGTATGATCGAGCGACATTCGTTCTCAACGGCGCTCCAACATCGTTCAAAGCGCCTGTAAGCACCAACTGATTGTTGTAGTTCATGTAAAATACATTTACATCGATTGTAGAATTGTAGTCATCTTTGAAATGAAGTCCGGCTTCAAAGTCGGTCATGTATTCGTTCTGTGGGATTTGCCCAAAAGGAGCATCAACAAAATCATTTCTATTAGGCTCCTTCCCCGAATGCGCAACTGAAGCGTATACCGAAACAAATTTTCCAGCAAAATAACGCAGGCCAACTTTTGGGTTTAAAAAATTAGTAGACATATCTACATCATACTCCCTCTGATCATTGTCTGTACCCTTGGTTCTGTATGAAACATGCCTAGCCTGTATATCAGCGTTTACAATTAACTTCCTTGGTACAACAGCCCATTCAAGTTTCGAAAATGCATTAGCATCATACTTATCAGATTGACCGTAATAATACTCGTGATCTACATCAAAAACCAACGGATTATCAATTGCTATAACTCTGCCGTAATGCTGACCACTGTAATGATTCAAACCTACTCCTGAAGTGCTCGTGAATTTTCTCTTTCTAATCACATAGGAACTTGTCGCCCCGTAAAAGTTATTGTTCAACCATCTTCTTCTTACCAAATTCGTGAGCGAAAGCGTATCTCCATTTACAATTTGTGGAAGCATGTTGTAGTTCGCAACATCCTGATCGGTCTTGAACTGTTCAAAATACCCTTCCCCATGCGTGAAGTGTAAAGCAGCTCTAAATTCATGCATTGCGCCATCTCTTTTTTTTGAAGAAAAATAATGTGCCTGCGCATGTTCTTGTCTATAATTGTCAATTTCGTTTTCGTAGAGATAAGCATTGTACGTTCTACCCGAATTCAATAAATTATCGATATCGGCTTGCGAAGCACCGTTGCGACTTGCAAACGCAAGTATATCGGCTGTGGTTCCGTATAGTTTTTCATAAGGAGTTCCATTCCAAGCCTGATAAGTGTTTTCCTTTCCACCAAATAGAAAAAATGTCAATTCCTTTGAACGAAGATGTTCCTTGTGTAGCGTAAATTTTCCTTTTGTGAAATAAGAGAACAAATTTGTTTTAGCTCGATCGATGTAGCCTTCGGATTCAATTCGACTACCGCGAATATTGTACTCAAAATTAGGTCTCGCCTTGTTTCCTATTTCAAACATTAATTTGTTGCTACCAAAAGAACCTCCACCCGTATTAATTCGAACAAAATTCCGCTCTAAATCAGTGTCGGTATCTAAGTGAATGCTTCCTCCAAAAGAACCTGTGCCGTTTGAGGAAGTTCCTATTCCGCGTTGAACTTGAATGTTCGAACTGGAAGATGCCAAATCAGGTGTATTCACCCAAAACACTTGCTGACTTTCCGGATCGTTCAACGGCACTCCGTTTATAGAAACGTTCACGCGAGTAGGGTCACTTCCGCGGATCCACAAACCCGTATAACCTATTCCGTTACCAGCATCCGATGTTACGGTAAGAGAAGGTGTGAAACGCAATAGGAATGGTAGATCCACTCCGGTGTTGATCTTATCAATATCCATTGGCTTCAGATTCGTTAACGCGAATGGCGCATCAATTTCTGCCGACCACACATCACGAATACTGACAGGATTTAAAACAAAAGTTGGGACAGTTGTCGTGTCTTTTTTTTCTTGTGCAAATGAATCTGACGCAACAAAAAGCGCGACGCTTACAAAAACAATTTTCTTAAACATGTATTTTACTTTGTGCGCACGACAGGGGTTGTGGTGCACGTTGTTCATCTTTTCCTTGGCGGCATTACCCGCCCAGGTTCCTCTTGTTCTGAAACAAGAAGGGTCTAATCTCAGCCATTATTCTTCGAATGGCACCCCTATGAGAACGGCGCAAATATAGAAAGGTATTACCTTAGACAAGTGAAAAAAGGATTGGTATTCAAAACAACAGGTAAATTCTACGACGTTTTAATAGACGGGAAGATTGTGGTGTGTTCGCTTCGCGGGAAAATTAGATTGCAAGGCCTGCGCACTACAAACCCTATTGCTGCTGGAGATTATGTAGATGTTGAAATGGACAGCGACGGGAACGGAAGTATTCATCGCATTCACGACAGAACGAATTACATCATTCGGAAATCGGTAAACCTTTCGAAAGAAGCGCAGATTATTGCGGCGAATATTACTCGGGCTTTCCTACTTATTACCATTGACCGTCCGCAAACCACGCCCGGATTTATTGATCGTTTTCTTGTCACTGCAGAAGCGTATCGCATACCTGTAACGCTTGTTTTTCATAAGTGGGATATTTTTTCAGACGAAGAAAAAGAGAAAGCCATTGACTTGGCTTCCATCTACAAAGGCATTGGATACGAGTTGTTGTTTACGAGTATTGAAACGGGACAAGGACTTCAAGAATTGAAAGAACTCATTGAAGTAGGAACGTTTTTATTTTCGGGACACAGCGGTGTTGGGAAGTCTTCTCTCGTGAGTAAGATTTCAAACAACGAGGACATTCGTATTGGTGAAATCAGCGACTGGAGCGGAAAAGGACAACACACGACAACTTTCGCCGAGATTTTTCAGTTGAGTCCAACATCGTTTTTAATTGACACTCCGGGTATTAAAGGATTTGGTCTAGTGAATTTCGAAGAGGAGATGTTGGCGAAATATTTTCCTGAATTTTTAGAATTATTACCTGCATGCAAATTCAACAATTGCAAGCACATTAACGAACCGAAATGCGCTGTTCTAGAAGCATTGAGTGAAGGTGAGATTGCAGAATCGCGCTACATGAGTTATAGATCTATGTTAGAAAGCGAAACTGAAAAATACCGGTCTTCATGAAATTTCAACTGTTCACCAACGAGCACTTTTTTATTATTGGCTTAACGATTTCCCTCTCACTTTTTTTTGTTTGGGTTGGAAGAAAATATGCGAAGTCGCAAGATATTCTGCGTTGGTTTTTCGGCGTCTTGTTATTGACGAACATGGTCGTTTATCAGACGTATCGTTATCAAACAGGTTTGTGGGAAGCTCGACATGATCTACCCTTGGAACTTTGTAACCTAGCGAATATTTTGGCTGCATTGGCATTGTTACTGAAGCGTCGCGGCATGGCAGAAATTGCCTGGTGCTGGGTCATGACTGGAACGTTGAATGGATTGATTACACCCGACTTTTACGGAAGTTTTCCCGAAGTGCCTTACGTCTCCTTTTTCATTGGACATGCGGGCTTAATCATCGCTACATCCTTTTTAGTTTTCGGAATGAAAATGTATCCGGAAAAAGGATCTTGGCTACGCGTGGTCATTGCATCGCAAGTGTATTTCGCAATTGCCTTTTCAGTCAACAAAATTATCGGCAGCAATTACGGATACCTCATGCACAAACCCGAAGGCGGCAGCGCCATGGATTTCTTCGGTCCTTATCCGTATTATTTAATCACACTAGAGTGCTTGGGAGCGTTGTTGTTTTTCTTGGTGTTACTGCCGTTTAGGAGGTTTTCTCGTAAGAATTAATACCAACTCGGAATCAGTCCGCGTAATCCCATATCAACAACCGATTCACCTGCGCCCGGTTCCCACTTTCCATCTGAATTGGTATCTATCCATTCAAAGCTTTTGTTGGTCGAAAGGGATAACGTTACATAAATATCTTCCGTTTCGTTTCCTGTAATGACCAAAGGTGAAGAAAATCCTCCTGTTACAACGCAGCTACCCTGAGGAATGGGAGAGGTTGCAAACAACGGATTCGGAACTGTGGTTGCACCCGGAGGGGCTTGTCCTGAAGTAACATATGGAGTTCCAAATACACTCGTTTCAAATCCCCAATATCCTTGCAACACATCATCATTCACGGCCACTGATTGTGTATTGATTAAGTAATTCGTGATGTACGTATTGAAGCCAATAAAGCTTGCAACGCGTCCTGTTAAATCGAATCCATTCGCCAACAAATTCACATCGAAATTCTGATACAGCAACGAAGCACGAACATAATCGTACGTACCAGGGGTAAATGAAGCGATAGGAACAGCAACGAAAATTTCTCCTGGAGCGGCAATTCGAGCCTTAGCAAAATCAATCGCATTCGCGCCGCCTGCGTTGGTTTCATCGGCATGATAAACAACCTCGCCAGCGCCTAATGCTGTGTACATGTTCGGAGTGAATTCGATGTAGTGCGCTGATATTTTATGGAACAACGGACTTAATGTAGCATGTCCGACGGGCACAGTTGAAGGCACTCCCAAATTGTTCAATCGCTCTTGCGTTGAATCTGTCACAATTTTTATGAAGACTGTTGGAACATCCATTGAATTGGGATCATCCTTGCAACGATCGCAAGAAACCAATACCATCATCATTAACACCGCAAAAAGGAAATTCGATTTTTTCATGACGGAAAAATAAGATTTTTATCGAAACCTAACTCATGTAAATCCACGCACTTTCATAAGACTCTTGCATTTCAAAAAACTGGAGCATCTCTTGATAAAATGCATCCCCACCAACAGTTGCGCTATCTCCAATCACTATCAACTTCTTCCTTGCGCGAGTAAGCGCAACATTCATCCTACGGTAGTCTTTCAAGAATCCAATTTCATTCCCGTCGTTGCTTCGCACCAAAGAAATAATAACCACATCTGCTTCCTGCCCTTGAAACGAATCCACGGTATTAATCGTCACCTCCTCTTCTTTAAAGACACGCTCCAACAATTCAATCTGTGCGCGATACGGTGAAATTAAGGCACACGAAAAAAACTGTTGCGTTTGTTCCTTCAACATCGAATAAATTTTCATGGCCAATTCAGCTTCGCCTTTGTTCATGCGCGAATGGCCCTCTGCTCCTGCTTCCTCATTGTATCCCGTTCCAGCAGTGTCAATAAATTGAATCGGATTCAAATCACCTTCCAACATACGACGCGCAACGGAAACATCTGCGGTGAGTTTTCCTTCATAGAAATGCTTGTTGCTGAAAGCCGCTATCTTTTCGTTCATGCGGTATTGCACATTCAGAAAATGCACGCCTTTCTTAATGCGTGCAGTTCTCTCCATTAAAGAAATTGCTAAGCCCTTCTGTGCTGCTTCATTCGAAAATATTGTTGGAGGAAGCTGCAGATGGTCTCCTGCTAAAACCAATTTATTTCCTTTCGCAATGGGAATCCAACAGGCTGGCTCCAATGCCTGCCCTGCTTCGTCGATCACAACAACATCGAACACGCGATCGCGAAGCATATCATTCGCAGATCCTACGAGGGTAGTACAAATCACATCAGCCTGATCAATGAGTCTATCCAACAAGAACAACTCCGTCTCGCGCGCTTCGCGCATCATTTCTTTTGCTTCCTTGAAAATTAATTTGCGCTGCTCCGCTTCTTCTCTTCCAAACGATCGTTTGTATTTACTTCCCAACGAGCGCAATTCTTTCGCTCTTCTTTTCCATTCACGCACGCGCGAATAATCTTTGTCTTCAACCAACTTCACATCAACAGTAAAAGCATTTGCTTTGGAATGCACTTTGGCCGGATTCCCCAATCGTAAAACTCTCAATCCCTTCTCTCCCAACCCTTCCACCAAATGATCTACTGCAGCATTGCTCGGTGCGCAGCACAAGACTTTCTTTTTCAACCTTGCTAACTCTTCCATGGCATGAATAAGCGTGGTGGTCTTCCCAGTTCCGGGAGGGCCGTGAACAACACTCACAACCAAATCATTCACAACACCTCGTGCAGCTTCATTCTGTGAATCATTCAAATTCCCGTGTGAACCGGAGTACTCAATTTCTGAAATTCTTTTTTCTTCCGAAGTAATGGCATCGCGAATTTCCGCCAAGCGATTGTTCTTCGCGTTGATGACATTATTCAAAGCCGCGAACATTTCCTTGTATGACTTTTCATCGAAGGATACATTCAATCCGATCTTTCCATCGTCGGTCCAATCGGGTAATTCATCGACTCTGAATTGAATTTTCATTCTTGAGTGATCCACGAATGCGATTGTTCCTTTTATTGATTCTCCCTGATGGTTTTCGTGATTGGAAAACAACTCCACGGGTTGACCCGATTGAAACGAATGTTTCGCTGGGCCGTTGGTTTTTTCCACTACTAAAAAAGGATACGAACCGAATCCGAATCCATCTTCTAAAATCTTCAACGGAAACCAAGTCAGCCCTTCTCTGATTCGTGCATTAACCGGTTGCTCTTTCAATTGTTTTTGAAAGCGCGCCCAATCTTCGTCCCGCTCTATTTTCAGGAGGTCCGCAAGATTTGCGAGGTATGCTATACTTTCTTGTGATGACATGGCTAAAACAAATAAGGGGCGAATATCGCCCCTTATTTCAATATTAAAGAACTTATTAATTTCTCATTAGGTGGAAGTAACCCGTGAAATCTTCCATCTTACCTGCTGGTGTTGTCACCTTCAAAATATAATAGAATACACCGTCACTCAACTCCGTTGGAGACCAATCGTTTTTATAATCTGTGCTCTCGTATACCATATCACCCCATCTGTTGAACACTTCCAAAGATGCATTCGCATAGTAGAACAGTGCATCGTCGAAATTCAACGTTTGATTTTCTTCGGTTCCGTTTAAAAGCACAAGATTTGGTAAGAACACATCGCACGGCAATGAAGTCACTCCATATTCAGTCACTGCTGAAAATCCGCAAACAGGCTCAGTAATTTCAACTGAATACACGAACTGTTCATTTGGAACACCCGCCCAAGGGCTATATACTGAAGCCAAAGCATTTGGCACAATGGTGTCTGATAAGAACCATTGGTAAGTATATGTCGGATCAGTGAAAGGAGCGTTCAAGAAAATTTGCTCACTCAAACAAACTGAATCCGTTGTAAACGGACCTACACCAGGAGTTTCAGGAGTGATCAACAGAATGTTATCCGTTACCGTACATTGAATATCGTCTATTGGATGAACTGACAAGGTTACCTCAGAAGTTCCTGTTGCTCCACTGAAGCTTGGGAAAGGTATATTCGAAGCATTGAAGGCCCCGCCGTTTCCACTAACCACAGACCAATCGTAAACGTAGTTAATTCCAGGAACTTGACCTGTAAGATTGCTAGTCAAGTTTACCGAATTCAAACAATATGGAAGATCATCACCTAAGTCCAATACCGGCGGCGCAAAATAGTTTACACCAATGGTATCAGTGTATGTGCAACCGAAGTTATCCAATGCCGCAACAATAATGTAATAATCACCAGGAGTTGTTGGGTTCAATACAGCACCCCCGCAGTTTGCAATGGTATTCACAATACCAGGACCTGTCCAAGTAATAGAATCACAAGTATAACCGAAAGAAGGTAGGAAAGAAACCAACGGTGGATACAACGTTGAATCGAAGTTCACCGACCAGTCGAAAATCCAACCATCATCAGAAGCCCACAAATCACAAACCTCAACAATCCAAGCACCGTTCAATGGACAACCGATTAAGTTATCGAAAGGCTGAACAGAATTGTATGTTCCGCTTGGTAAGGTGCCGCCAGAATTAGCCGCCCATGTACCCGCGGTGGCCGTGGGAGACCAGTAATAATCATAACCAACTCCTGCTGGGTCAGCAGATCCTAATATGTCTACAGGCTCTCCTAAGAAGGTTCCGCTTCCACCTTGTTGGTGAACGATAAGGGTTTGTCCGTTTGGACATTCAAAAGAGATTACGATATCTCCCATGAAACTGTGCTCGAAATTGATGAAGAAATTTTCTATATCATTAGCACTCTGAATAGTTTGCCCCGCATTGAATCCGCCGAACAACAGGGTATCGGAGAAGCACTGTGTTTGATCATCTGGGATGAATAACGCACCACCCAAATTAGCTGTTGGCAAGGCCGACCAATAAGTAGGATCGATTGAAACAGCCAAATTTATCTCTTGTCCTAAACATGCCTGAAAATCATCAGCAGCGATACTGATAGATGGCTCTGTATCTACTAGAATAAGCGCATCAATTAAGTTAATGTTTCCACAACCGTTGGTGTCTAAAACAATTAACTCAACCATATATGCACCTGGCTCAGAAAACGAGTGTGTAACAATTGGCCAAGAAGTTACATCGGTTGTACCATCGTCAAAGTCCCAAGTATGACTTCCAAGAACTGAACCTGGCGCAAAAACAGTTGGGGTTGCATCGAAAGTCATTACCTCTCCAACACAAAGACGTGTTGGTTGGAAATCTGGTTGATCCGTTGTAACAGCTACTACAGGAGGTTCGCACGGAATACCGCATGAAATTTCAGCACCAAAGCTTCCAACACTCGCATCAGCATCTGAGGTGAATAATACTGTTAAACAATTCGATGGGTTACTTGAAGAAATAACAATATTATTTAAATCTGTCCCTACATATGTACCTATTAAAGGTGCTGAAGCATCACTACCGTTGAAAATTGCCAATTGGTCACCGGCTCCTAAGTTGAAGAAACTAAAGTCAAGGTTAATCTGTCCGGGAACAGCTCCATCTGAACAGATTACAGATATTGCCACGATATTCGGGCCGTAATCAGCGGCACTTAATCCTGGATCTACCAAGAAACCACCACAATCAGAGATGAACGGAGTACCTACAGGATACTCTTGTCCCGTAGCTTGAAAAACGGACAAAGCCGCTACGAAAAGGGAGAATAATACTTTTTTCATTTTACTTGGCTTTGTTGTTTATCGTTTCTCTTTTGTACAAAGTCTCTAGACGCTTAGCTGAGAACACTGTGATGACATAACCTGTGTTTCCCCAACGGTAAGTTTTAGTTTGAACAGCATCTGGCTGCAATGCCGGAGTTGAACTCAATGCATTGAATAGCATTTGAGCTGTTGGAACTTCAACGTTGAGCGTTGTTTGTAACATGGGAGAGTCTGCAGCTTTCTCAGGAGCGAGCGTAACCGACACCATGTTATTCTGTAAAAAATTCAACCAAGACGAATCACTGTTGTGACGACTGGTAATGTTCGACTGAGCGAACGAAAATCCAATTGTTCCAAAGAACAAAAAGAGAGAGAGCAGAATTTTCTTTTCCATAAAAACAAAAATAGGTAATGTCTTGACTATTTCATCAAGAAAATAGTTGTCCATTCTTGAAAATGATTTCGAAAAAAATAGAAAATTAAAAAAAACGTGTATATTTGCACCCGCTTTTAGAGCAAGATGATCTCGTAGCTCAGCTGGTAGAGCAATACACTTTTAATGTATGGGCCCTGGGTTCGAGTCCCAGCGGGATCACTAGAGAAGAAAAAGGGCAGGAAACTGCCCTTTTTTGTTCTAATTGCCCTGGTGGTGAAATTGGTAGACACGCCATCTTGAGGGGGTGGTTCCGTAAGGTGTGCTGGTTCGAGTCCAGTCCAGGGCACAAAGGGGGAGTTTTCCCCTTTTTTTATGTCTAAAAAATTCTTGTGCCTCATGATATCAAGTACTTTCGCATTGAAATGGAAGGAAGATATGGATACAACAAAGGATAATTTCACATGGATATCAGGACCCTGCAGCGCAGAGTCAGAATCTCAGGTTATTCATACCGCTCGAGAATTAAGCACACTCATTCCCCTTTCGTATTATCGTGCTGGCCTTTGGAAGCCTCGCACAAGTCCGAATTCGTTCGAAGGAATGGGGGCCGCAGCACTTCCTTGGATGAAAAAGGCCAAAGAAGAAACAGGTGTAAAAATTATTACAGAGGTTGCAACAGCGCAGCACGTAGAACTGTGTCTTGAATACAATTTCGACGCGCTTTGGATTGGTGCGCGGACAACTACAAATCCCTTTTCTGTTCAAGAAATTGCGGAAGCTCTTCGTGGAGTGAATATTCCGATATTCATTAAAAACCCAATCAATCCTGATCTTTCCTTGTGGATTGGCGCTTTCGAGCGCTTTCAAAAAGTTGGACTCACAGATTTAAGCGCTATTCACAGAGGTTTCTCAGTTGCGAATAAACTTCCGTATCGAAACAAACCGCTTTGGGAGATTCCAATTGAATTTAAAACTCAGTTTCCGCACATACCTCTTATCTGCGATCCTAGCCACATCTGCGGCAACAGAACTTTGCTTCGCGATGTTAGCCAACGTGCCATTGACCTCGGCATGAACGGCATCATGATTGAAAGTCACCCCAACCCAGACAACGCCCTAAGTGATGCTCAACAACAAATCACACCTGCTCAAGTTGCTGAAATGGACAAGTTGCTGCATTATCGCTCAACTTTCCTAACGTCCAATTCGGCTCAAAAACTTCAATCGTTGCGCGACCGCGTTGATGCCTTAGACGCAGACATTATTGATTTGTTGGGAAAGCGAATGGACATCTCGAGAGAAATGGGTGCTTTAAAAAAGGAAGAAGGCATTACTATTTTCCAACTGCAACGTTGGAAAGAGATTCTTGAAAGCCGCGAAGCATGGGGCAAATCGGCAAATCTCACCGAAACTTTTCTTTCCTCTTATCTTGAAGCCATTCACAAAGAAAGCATCCGCGCGCAAAATGGCGTCATGAATAAAGATTAACGCACCCGTATTGTGAATGAATGGTGAATAAAATCAATCGGTTTGGTTCAACGTCGTAAGCTAATTTTACGTGTTATGCGCTGCCTATTATTTTTCCTCTTTTTTGTTTCAAGCATTTCTATGTTTGGACAAGAACCCGCGTCGCAAGATTCGCTTTTACCCATTGTTCCTTATTCTTCTGACGGTGCCGCAAGGCAGTGGTTGAATGACAGCGACAAATCAAGTTTACCGAAATTCACTGCAGCTCCCGTACCCATTCAACCCATTGTTATTTACTTCGAAAAATCGGGTGTTGACTTAAGCACAACAGCACAACAGCAATTGAATGAAGTCATTGAAAAACTTGCGCGAAATGGTAAGACCGGGGTACTTATTACAGGATATTCCGATCGAAATGGAAGCAGCGAAAAGAATTGGAAAGAATCAGAAAAACGTGCGAAAGCAGTGCGGAATTTTATCGTGAATTCCGGTATAGATGCTAACCGCTGTGTGGCAAAGTTCGTAGGTGATGTTGGCTCGATTGGAAAGAATCCTGGAGATAGAAAAGTGATCATTGAATTTATAGCTCGACCGTAATGAAAATTATTTGCATTGGAAGAAACTACGCGGCGCACGCGGCTGAATTAGGAAACGCAGTCCCTGAAAATCCTGTGGTTTTTTGCAAGCCTGATTCTGCTATTATTCAAAGAGGAAATCCGTTTGTTATTCCGGCGTTTACAAAAGACGTTCACTATGAATTGGAATTGGTTTTTCGAATCAATAGATTGGGCAAACACATTCAACAATCATTCGCTCCACGTTACTACAATGAAGTTACTTTAGGCATAGACTTCACTGCTCGCGATGTTCAAGATGAGTTGAAGAAAAAAGGACTTCCATGGGAACGCGCCAAAGCTTTCGACGGATCTGCTTTTGTCAGTGAAAAATTCTTTGAAACAGATTCCCTTCCTTCCCCCATACTTTTTTCATTAAAGAAAAATGGCAACACTGTTCAGGAAGGAGACAGTTCGCATATGATTCATTCCATTGATAAGCTCATTGAAAATGTATCTGAAGTATTCACCTTGAAGATTGGCGATTTAATCTTCACTGGAACTCCAGCAGGGGTTGGACCCGTGGCCTCGGGTGATTTATTGGAAGGGTTTCTTTTCGATGAAAAAGTCTTTTCTCTTCGAATTAAATAAAATCACGACTTCGTATTACTTCGCTTCTCGAGCATAGGCACGAAGGAGAATTCGCCGTAATAGGTGTTTTGAAAGTTTCCATCTGCATCCTCTTGAATAAGCGTCATTTCTTGCTTATCCCCCTCTCCGAAAGGCATGACCAACTTCCCTCCCGGTTTCAATTGCATGAGGAGCTCTTCTGGCACAATAGGTATAGCGCAAGTGATAATGATTCTATCATAGGGCGCGAATGCTGGAATGCCCTTGTATCCATCTCCGTAGGCCAGGTGACACTTATAACCCATTTCTGCCAACATTTTCTTCGATGTGTCGAAAAGCAATTTCTGTCTTTCAATGGAATACACCTTCGCCCCCATTTCACACAAAACGGAAGTCTGATAACCAGAGCCTGTTCCTATTTCCAGGACCTTCATTCCCTTTTCCACATCTAACAATTGACTTTGAAAAGCAACGGTATAGGGCGCTGAGATAGTTTGTTCTGCTCCAATAGGAAGCGCCTTGTTTTCATAGGCGAGTTCAACAAAAGCACTAGTCAAAAAAGCATGCCTGGGAACCTTATTCATAGCGTCGAGCACTCGTGCGTCAGTAATTCCTTTCTCACGTAATTCATCAACTAACTTTCTTCTCAGTCCCTTGTGTCTGTAATTATCCTCAATCATACCGCCAAGGTAAGCGACTATTTCATCCGCTTTTCAGTGTTGAAAAGTAAAAATCAACGAAGTGATGTAGACATCAATTTCAATCACATTTGCATAAGAAGAGAATTATTTATGTTGAAAATAGGAGTTTTAGGAACGGGCTATTTGGGGAAGATTCACATGCAAGTGCTTTCGGAGTTACCGGAATTGTTTCAATCTATACACTTTTTCGATCCGGATATTAAAGCCGCGAAAGAAGCTTCAGCTCGTTTTGGAATAGAGCCCTGTCATAGTCTTGACGCATTGATAAACGAAGTTGATGTAGTTGATGTGGTGTCAAGCACTCCTTCACATTTTCAATGCGCCTCGAACGCAATTCGCAATCTCAAACACGTTTTTATTGAAAAGCCTGTTACCTCAACGCTAGAAGAAAGCAATAGACTCATTAAGCTTGCTAAAGAAGCGCAGGTTATTGCGCAAGTTGGACACATTGAACGATTCAATCCGGCTTTTTTGGCCATCTCTCCTTTATTAGAAAACACTAAATACATTGAGGCTCACCGCTTGAGTCAATATAAAGGAAGGAACAACGACGTTTCGGTTATTCTAGATGTCATGATACATGACATAGATTTGATTTTAGCTGTGACCAAAGCGAATGTTCGAAGAGTATCTGCGAATGGGGCATCTGTTCTAACCCCGCACATTGACATTGCGAATGCGCGAATTGAATTAGACAATGGTTGTGTTGCGAATCTGACGGCGAGCCGCGTGGCTACAGACGCTATGCGTAAAATGAGATTCTATCAGAAAGATGCTTGTTACGTATCTGACTTCTTGAATAAAACAGCTCATGGCTACGAGCTACTTCGTGAGAACGAAGAGAATGAAATCACGAAAAAGAATCTTGCAGTACCAGATAACAATGCCTTAAAGCAAGAGCTGTCTAGCTTCGGTGAAGCGGTCTTGCATCAGACTGAGCCAACTGTTTCGCTGGAAGATGGGCATAAAGCCTTGGCTGTAGCTGAAATGATTGCAGAAAAAATTCGATTGAACGTCTTCACATCTGAGGACTGAAGACTGTTTTTTCTTCCTTGCAATAATCTTAATTTTCTTCCGTTTCCATCGGTAACCTTTTGATGCGATTGTATATTCGCAACCCAAAACACAACGATTGAAACCATTTGCTTATTTCATAGCATTTTCCATACTTGTACTGCAAGGATGTGACATCATAAATCCGAAAGAAAAGGAGCCTGCGTATTTGTATATTCCCTCATTTACTTTTCAAGCGAATCTTAATCAAGGCACATCAAGTGAAGCGATAACCGAAGTATGGGTTTATGCAAATGATCAGAGTTTGGGGGTCTATGATTTACCTGCAAAAATTCCAATTTTAGAACTAGGAACATCTTCTATTCGAATATTCGCTGGAATAAAAAACAACGGCATTTCAAACACTCGTATTCGCTATCCGTTTTACGCTCCCTTCGATACTACATTGACAATTTCAGCATTTCAAGTAGATACTATTGTTCCAGCCTTTACTTATTACAACCAAGCTGTTATTTCAGAAAAAGGATTTGAGAGCGGAAATTTCCTTGTTCAGACGGGAACAAATAACGGTTCTTTTTCAGTAACCAATCAATCTGAGCAGGTGTTCGAAGGAAACAGAAGTGGCTGGGGTCATTTAGATGTTGGATCGAGCAAGCTCTATTATAAAGACGATGATAATTTGAACTACACGAGCGGTGATAACCTCTTTCTCGAAATGAATTATAGCAGTAACAATACCTTTTCTGTTGGCTTCATTACGACAACCGGAGGTATCACTGCAAAAAATCCTGCGCTTATTATTAACCCAACTTCGAGCGGCGATGGATTAACTCCTGTGTGGAAGAAGATATACATTGATTTTGGATTTGTTCTTCAGCAAAATCCAACCGCACAATTTCACGAATTATACATTGAATCAAACGCAACAAATTCAACTACACCGGTGAACATTTTTCTTGATAATTTGAAGTGGGTGACTTGGTAGAGCAAGCATAGTAATTGAAGAATAAAGGAATCATATTTTCATATGTCGCCGCAGACTGGATTGCTGCAGGTTGCTCGTGGGCGAGTTTGTATTTCCTTAGAAAAAAATTCGAATCCGTGAAATACGGGTATGATCTAGGCATTCATACTGACAGCAATTTCTTTGCAGCTCTTGCCTTTATTCCTTTAGCCTGGATTTGCTTTTATGCCATGTGGGGAATGTACTCCGACGTTTTAAGAAGACATCGCCTTCGGGAAATTGGACAAGTATTGGCCACTTCATTGATAGGAAATATCGTTATTTTCTTTTTGTTCTTATTGGATGACGAACTGCCCAATTATCACTACTACTATACTACTTTCGGTTTTCTGTTACTCCTACATCTTGGATCAACACTGACTCTTCGGTTAATAATTACTTCAAGGACTGTAAAAAAAATTCAATCAAGAAAATGGGGATTTCCAACAATTATAGTTGGTGGAAATGCGAGAGCCTTGCAACTTGTAGATGAAATTAATGCACTAAAAAAATCTCCAGGATTTTTATTTAAAGGTTATTTAAAAATCAACGGAGCCGACGAACAGCTTTCGGTGAACCTTCCGCTGTTTGGGAAATACCCGAGCTTGCCAGCAATTATTGAAGAGCATCAAATTGAAGAAGTTATTTTATCAATTGAAAGTGGCGATCACAAAGAGCTCGAAAACATTCTAGCACTGTTAGAGAATTACAATGTTCGCATCAATATTATTCCAGACACCTTTGACATTTTATCCGGTAATGTAAAGATGACAAGCATTTTCGGGGTGCCATTGATTCGATTGAATACCGTGCTAATGCCGAGCTGGCAGTTCAGCATTAAGCGAATTTTAGATGTTGTTTTAAGTGGTATTGCCTTGGTCGTTTTGTTACCGTTGCTTTTAATTATTTCAATACTTGTTAAAGCCTCCTCGAAAGGGTCGATTTTCTTTTTTCAAGAACGAATTGGAAGGAATGGCGTTCCCTTTCAAATAATAAAATTCCGCAGTATGTATGTAGATGCGGAAAAACTTGGTCCGCAATTGAGCTCTACCAGCGATTCTCGCATTACGAAAATTGGAAAATTTCTGAGAAAAACGCGAATGGATGAGCTACCTCAATTCTGGAATGTACTCGCTGGCGATATGGCACTTGTTGGACCTAGGCCAGAACGTCAATTCTACATAGACCAAATTTCGAAAATCAATCCACATTACCAAAAACTTCACCGTATACGTCCTGGTATTACTTCATGGGGACAAGTGAAATACGGCTATGCAGAAAATGTAGATCAAATGGTTCAGCGTCTACGCTATGATCTACTATACCTGGAAAACATGTCTTTGGCCATGGATATCAAGATTCTTTTTTACACCGTTGTGATTGTGCTGAAAGGAAGCGGTAAATGATTGTTCTAATTTTCTTTCCATATATTCACAAAAAAATTAAAGATGAACCGTTTACGTTGGATTCAATTACTTTTCGTTTGTGCAATAAGTTATTTCATTTTCGCGGGCAACAGTAATGGTCGCGCAACTGTCTCAAACTCGGGAAACACCGGCGCACCTGGAGAAAACACTTGTGGACAATGCCACAGCGGTGGAAATTACAATGCATCTGTTACCGTTCAGATGTTTGCTCAAGGATCAACGGTGCCAACCACTCAATTCTTTCCTGGAACAACGTACACGGTAAAAGTTACCGTGAATAACGCCATGGGAAGTCCGTTCGGATATGGATTTCAATTCACAGCATTAACCGCTGGTGAAAACTCTCCATTAAGCGGATACACCAGCTTGGCTTCAAACGTAAAACAAAAAACAATTACGGTTCAAAACGCTTTTACTGGAAGGACATACCTCGAGCACAACGGTGTGACTTCAAACAATGTTTTTCAGTTCAACTGGACCGCACCACAAACGCTTAACGAGGCTGTAACTTTTTACGCAAGTGGAAATGTTGTGAATGGAACGGGATCTACTTCCGGAGATGCAACAAACTCAACCTCTTTAACCATTTACCCTGCGCTTCAAGTAAGCAGCAATGTTGAACAGCCTTCTTGTTCAAACAACGGAATTGGATCAATAAGCTTGGATATCTCAGGAGGTCAACCACCCTACAACGTGGTTTGGCAGAATGGTGCCAACGGCACCTCGATTTCTGGCGGACCCGGACAGTACCTGGCTACAATTACAGACGACGCTGACAACACCACAACACTTCCTATTGAATTATTCAATTTCACTTCTCTTCAAATAGAATCAACAACCACCAATGTCTCCTGCAATGGCTTGTGCGATGGAAGTATTAATTTGAACTTTATTTCAGGAACAGGGCCATATCTTATTCAGTGGAATAACGGGGCAACAGGAGGAAATTCCTTGAACGGACTTTGTGCAGGTGTTTACACTGCTGAAGTCACAGATGCAAACGGTTGTGCATTTCTTGTTATTGACACAATCTTCGAGCCGGCGCCTTTCTCGAATAGTCCAGATGTCCAAGATGTCGCTTGTCACGGCGATTTAGGCGGATGGATTTTCCACAATATACAAGGCGGGACAGCACCGTATACCTACAGTTGGGATTACGACCCTCTGAATTTTGAAAGCAGCGCCATTTACTTGTATGCAGGAGATTATTCAACAACCATTACCGATGCGAATGGATGCCAATACCAAGAGACTCTTACAGTAAACCAGCCAGATACCTTAAGCTACTCCGTTGAACTTTTTATTGAAGGCGGATTAGGTGTTGGTGAAGTGCAAATGACAACGTACGGAGGTACACCACCCTATTCATGGAACTGGGCGCATGGCGATACAAACGAGGACACATTCATTCCTGAAGTATCTACAAGCTATTGCATTATTGGAGATGCAAACGGATGCGCCATTCAAACAGACAATTTCACCACCTTGACTTCAGTGAATGATTTGGAAACGAACATTCATATTTTCCCGCAACCTGCGCGCGAACATTTCACGATTTCTCAATCTGCGAATTTCGATGAAGCGAGAATTTTCACGGCAACAGGACAAGAAGTTAAACGATGGGATAAAAGTCAATTGAAGCGAGAACTCTCCGTTGAAGAATTGCCTTCAGGGATGTACATTCTTCAATTGAAAAAAGGACAGACTATTCTAAATCGAAATTTATTGATTGAACATTAAGTTCAAAGACCAATCAACTGATAAGACAATTCCATGTCGGCGTGCTGATACCTATCTTGCACGTAATGTGGAATAACTTTTCTAATTTCAGCATGAAAGGATTCTACCGGAATGGAAGACTTTAATGGTCTTCTAAAGTCTAGGCCCTGCGCCGCATTCAACAATTCTATTGCTAAAACAGACTGAAGATTTTTCACCACTTGGTAGCATTTCGTTGCGCCATTCGCACCCATACTCACGTGGTCTTCTTGTCCGTTACTGCTGTCTATAGTGTCAACACTTGAAGGCGTGCAGAGTTGTTTGTTCTGGCTCACGATAGAAGCTGCCGCGTATTGAGGAATCATGAAGCCGCTGTTCAGTCCAGCGTCTTTCACCAAGAAAGCCGGCAAACCGCGTTGACCCGAAATAAGTTTGTATGTTCTTCTTTCTGAAATGCTCGCTACTTCCGCCAATGCAATGGCTAGAAAATCCATGCTTAAAGCCAAGGGCTGTCCGTGGAAATTTCCACCAGAAATAATCTGATTTTCTTCCGGAAAAATAATTGGATTGTCAGTTACCGCATTGATCTCGCGTTCAACAATGGTTAACACATATGCAATGGCGTCGTGCGATGCGCCTAATACTTGAGGAATGCAACGGAACGAATATGGATCTTGCACGTGCGCTTTCTTCTGAGCTTGAATTTCACTTCCTTTCAAAGCGTCTTGCATGGCAATGGCTACAATCTGCTGGCCTTCTTGATTTCTAACACGGTGTGTTAAATCTATGAACGGTTCAGGACGTGCATCGAAAGCATCTACAGACATGGCTGCAATGGTTATGGCTTTATCGAACAAGTGTTCAGCGCGAATTAAATTCTCTACAGAATACGCTAACATGAATTGCGTTCCGTTGATGAGCGCTAATCCTTCTTTCGATTGAAGCGCAATGGGCTTCAGGCCCTCTTCTTTCAATACATCCGCTGCGTTGCGTTCGTATCCTTTGTATGTCACCTTCCCTTCGCCAATTAATGGAAGACACAAGTGAGACAAAGGCGAAAGATCTCCGCTTGCTCCTAATGATCCCTGCGTGAAAACGATTGGCAAAATATTTCTGTGGTAAAACTCCAACAACAATTCAACGGTTGCCAATTGAACACCGCTGTGTCCGTGGGACAAGCTCTTTGCTTTCAACACCAACATTAGACGAACAATTTCTTCAGGCACTTGATCGCCCATTCCACATGCGTGTGAACGAAGCAAATTGTTTTGAAGAAGATTTAAATCTTCCATCGAAATTTCGGTATTGCATAGCGAACCGAAACCAGTATTGATTCCGTAAACCGGATTTTCGCTCGTCTCTAAATACGAGTCTAAAAAAGTTCTACATGCTTGAATTTTTTCCTTCGCCACATCGGAAAGTGAAACTTTCGTTTCGCCTGTTCTTACAGCTACTAGGTCGTTCAACACCCATTCTTCGTTCGGGCAAAGGATTAAATTATTACTCATAGAAATTATTTCATCTTAAAAACAATGGGCAAGGTCATAGCGACTCTTTTCGGTTCACCATTCAAAGATCCCGGCGTAAACTCTTTCATGCTTTTCACCACACGAATGGCTTCATCTCCCAGCATTTTTCCCAAGTCACCTTCTGGCTGACGTAAGATTTTTATGTTTGAAATTTTCCCATTCTTTTCAACCACAAACTGAACAAATACTTTTCCTTGAAATTCATTCTCCAAACAGAGCGGAGGATATATCATAGCCGAGGCTATGTCTTTAAACATTTGTGTCTCTCCTCCTGGATATGCGGGCATAACTTCAGGAAAAACCAAGGGTTCTTCAACCTGAAATTCACCAACTACCGCAGGAGGTGGGGGTGGCATCGGAATTGGATCCGGATCGGGTTGTGCTGTGCAATAAAAAGCACTCACAACAAACAACACTGAAAAGATGTATTTCACTATACCCATGATTCGCCTTTGTTAAGTTTAATGTCGTTAACGAATTGCTTAATCTTTTGCTCGTCTTCTTTTCTGCAGACCAACAATGATACACCTGTGTCTACAACAATGTATCCGTTTAGTCCATGAAGTACAACTAACTTATCGCTACCCACGTGCACCACGCTGTCTGAGCAGTTGTACAACATTACGTTCTCTCCCACTACCCCGTTGTTGTGTTCATCGGAAGACAATTGCGTGTGAAGAGATCCCCAAGTTCCAAGGTCGCTCCATCCGAAATCGCTCAAGACAACATTTACATTTTTTGCTTTTTCCATAATACCGTAATCGATACTGATGTTTTCGCAACTGCTGTACATGTTGTTGATGAAAGCCATTTCCTCTGCTGTTCGGTACTTTCCTTTTCCTTCTTCGAACTGTGCATACATTTCAGGAAGATGTGTTTGGAACGCTTTCATGATTGACTCAAGATTCCAAACGAAAATTCCAGAGTTCCAATAGAAGTCTCCACTTTCAATAAAATCTTTCGCTAATTCCAAATTAGGTTTCTCGGTAAAGGTTTTTACTTTCTTCACGCGATCGTTATCCACGTCTTTTGCATCGGCCCATTGAATGTATCCGTAACCGGTGTCAGGGCGTGTAGGCTTAATTCCAAGCGTTACGAGGTTACCCGATTTGTTCGCTTGATTCATGCTTATTTGAATGTCTTCAATGAACGAAGCTTCGCGCGTGATGAGGTGGTCGCTTGGTGCAACGACAATGTTTGCATCGGGCGTGCGCTCTGCAATCCAGAAGGCCGAATAAGCCACACACGGAGCTGTGTTACGCATGAAAGGTTCACACAATACTTGCTCTGGTTTTAGATCTGGCAATTGCTCTAACACAAGCGCCTTGTATCTCTCGTTCGTTACTACCAAAATATTTTCTTTCGGAACGAGCGGAAGAAAACGATCGTACGTCATTTGAATGAGCGTGCGTCCGGTTCCAAGAATATCGTGAAACTGCTTTGGAAAAGCAGTGCGACTCATAGGCCAGAATCTTGAACCAATTCCGCCTGCCATGATTACGCAGTAGTTTTTTGAAATATCAGTCATGTACTAAAAGTATCAAATTATTTTGGAAGTTTTCCAACCATTTTCGAAGGAACTACAATCTCGTCGTACTCCTCAGCAGTCACATGTCCTAAACGAATTGCTTCTTCACGAAGTGTCGTTCCATTCTTGTGCGCAGTCTTAGCAATCTCGGCTGCTTTGTAGTAACCAATCTTCGTGTTCAACGATGTCACCAACATTAATGAATTGTTCACCAATTCTTCTATGCGTGTGTAGTTTGGCTCAATGCCAACTGCGCAATTCACATCGAAAGAAACGCAAGCGTCTCCGAGTAAAATGGCGCTTTGCAAGAAGTTGTATGCCATCATTGGCTTGAACACATTCAACTCATAATGTCCTTGTGTGCCACCAACAGTGATTGCAACATCGTTGCCCATCACTTGAGCGCAAACCATGGTTAATGCTTCGCATTGCGTTGGGTTTACTTTACCCGGCATGATCGAAGATCCTGGCTCGTTTTCAGGGATATGAATTTCTCCAATTCCACTGCGTGGTCCGCTCGCCATCATGCGAATGTCGTTTGCAATTTTATTTAAAGAAACTGCCAATTGCTTCAATGCACCATGTGTTTCCACAATGCCATCGTGTGCAGCTAACGCTTCAAATTTATTTGGAGCAGTTTGAAAAGGAAGACCACTGAATTCAGCGATTTTCGCTGCTACCAATTCTGAATATCCTTCCGGTGTGTTGATACCTGTTCCCACTGCGGTGCCTCCTAAAGCCAATTCACCTAGGTGAGAAAGTGTGTTATTCAATGCACGAAGACCGTGATCTAACTGCGCGACATATCCGCTTAACTCTTGCCCCAAAGTCACAGGCGTAGCATCCATTAAATGCGTACGCCCGATCTTCACAACATTCATAAACTCTTTTGATTTCGCAGCAAGTGTGTTGCGAAGTTGAGTTACTCCTGGGATAGTTACTTTCACCACCGCTTCGTATGCTGCCATGTGCATGGCAGTTGGATACGTATCGTTTGAAGATTGAGATTTGTTTACATCGTCGTTCGGATTCAACAACATTTGTCCTTCACCCAACTGTCCACCAGCTAAAACGTGTGCGCGGTTTGCAACCACTTCATTCACGTTCATGTTGCTTTGTGTACCTGAACCTGTTTGCCAGATAACCAAAGGGAATTGATCGTACAATTCGCCGCGAACAATCTCATCACACACAGCAGAAATTGCATCGCGCTTTTCAGATGGCAACACTCCTAACTCGCAGTTGGCGTGTGCTGCAGCCTTTTTCAATGTTCCGAAAGCTTTCACGATTTCTCTCGGCATGCTTGACTCGGGTCCTATTTTAAAATTATTTCTAGAGCGCTCTGTTTGAGCTCCCCAATAAACATTAGCGGGTACTTTTACTTCGCCCATTGTGTCTTTTTCAATACGAAAATTTTCCATGATCGTTATGTTTTAAATTATAAATCGTCGTTATCGGAATGCTGAACTCCTTTTCCTTGTCCCATTAAAAATGCTTTCAAGAAATTATCTATTTCACCATTCATTACTTTTTCTACATCGCTGGTTTCTTCACCCGTACGAACGTCTTTCACCAATTTGTATGGTTGCATAACGTAGTTACGAATTTGCGATCCCCATTCGATTTTCTTTTTCCCTGCTTCAATCTCGTCGCGTGCAGCGTGACGTCTCGCCAACTCGGCTTCAAACAATTGTGACTTCAACAATTGCAAAGCCTTTTCTTTGTTTTGAAGTTGTGAACGCGTCTCAGTGTTATCGATAATGATTCCTGAAGGTTTGTGTTTCAAACGCACACCGGTTTCAACCTTGTTTACGTTTTGTCCACCTGCACCTCCCGAACGGAAAGTGTCCCAAGAAATATCTGCTGGGTTAATGTGAATGTCAATGGTGTCGTCTACAAGGGGATAAACATACACACTCACGAAAGATGTGTGACGCTTTGCGTTAGAGTCGAACGGAGAAATACGCACCAAACGATGCACGCCGTTTTCACCTTTCAACATACCAAATGCAAACGGACCCTCGAATTCGAGCGTGCATTGCTTTACACCTGCAACGTCCCCTTCTTGAAGATCGAGTTCTTTCACCTTGTAGCCACTCTTTTCACCCCACATGATGTACATGCGCATGAGCATACTTGCCCAATCGCAACTCTCTGTACCACCGGCACCAGCTGTGATTTGAAGAACAGCGCTTAAGTTATCTTCTTCCGCAGAAAGCATGTTTTTAAACTCCAGCTCTTCGAGCTCTGTTGAAGCAAGTTTGTATTGCTCATCGAGTTCAGCTTCGTCTACTTCGCCTTCCTTGAAAAATTCATAAAGCACTTGGGTGTCGTCAACCGCAGATTGACATTTTTGATAAGCGTCTGTCCACAATTTTTTATTGCGGATTTGCTTCATGGTTGCCTCGGCTTTTTTCGGATCGTTCCAAAAGTCGGGGTCTTGTGTTAGTTTTTCGTCTTCACGAATTTGGAGGAGTTTTACCTCCACGTCAAAGATACCTCCCGAGCGCTCTCGTGCGCTCTTTCAGTTCGTTGATCGCGTCAATTGTTATCGCCATCTGGAATGAAATTTTATAGCGCGAAAGTACGTCAATTAATCTAAAAATGTGTCAAAACTTTCACTCGACTCGCGAAGTACTTTAAACACTTCTTCTGTTTGAAAACCCTTTCGAATCAGGGCTTTCGCGGCATATTGATTTTTCAACCTACCTTTCTTTTCATATTTCTTTTGTAGGGAAGGAAGTAGCGCTCTTATTTGCAACGCATCGCCTTCACTTGGAAGATTTCGAATAGCATCTTGAATGTTTCGGGTAGAAACGCGTTTTGCTTTCAAATGCAATTCAATTTTCCGTTTGCTCCATTTTCGAAATTCAAAGTGGTCGTGCGCAAAAGCTGAAGCAAATCGCGATTCGCTCAACAGGTTTAATGAAATAAGTTCCGCTATTAAGTTCTGCCTGTCGTTTTGCCACACTCCGTATTGAATGAGTTTCTTTTCTACATCGTAGGGCGCACGCTCTGCCTTGTCGCAATAACGCAGAATTTTCAGTCGACATTTTGCTAAGTCTATGGGTGCGTCATTTTGCATTTTTCTAAATTAGAAATAATACTAAGCTCAGCGTGAATTGTTCAAAGGATTTATGAAATTTCTTTGTTAAATTTGTGAGAGAATCGAAGAATTAAAAATGAAAGAGGAATTAATAGGCCAGTTGCGCGACTTACTTCAAGCTGAAGATATTATGTTGGTGCGTGATCAAGTAAAAAACATTCGCAGTAATTGGAAGGCAGAAAGCGTGAAAGAGCGTCAGTTGCAATGGGAACAATTCAAAACTGAAAATGCAGAAGGTGCGGAAGCCGATTTTGTATACACTCCACACGAGTTGGAGGGTTCTCTTCAAGAACTACTGAAAGAATACGAAGATAAAATTCAAGTGGCTGGAAAGGCGCTTGCACAGGAGCGTTCAAGAAACTTCGAAATAAAATCTGACTTGTGTGATCGCATGGAGCGACTTTCCAAGAACGAAGAAAATATTGGAAAGGCTTTTTCTCTTCAAAAAGAAATTAAAGAATATTGGGACAACACGGGTGATGTTCCTGGAGATAAATACCCTGCGTTAATCGAACGTTGGCACAAAGCGAATCAAGATTTTTTCTATCACATTAACATCTACAAAGAACTTCAGGCGAACGATTTAAAAGTTAACCAGAGATTGAAAGAAGAGTTAATGGAATTAGCGAAAGGGCTTTCAACTATTGAATCGATAAACGAGTTGGAAGTTGAAGTTCGTAAGCTTCAACGCGAATGGATGCAGATTGGTCCTTCTCCGAAAGAGACGTTCCAAAAAATGGGCGACGATTTTTTTGGAATTCTTCGCGTAGAACAAGAGCGCATACAAGCACACTACGACGCATTAAGCGCAAGTAGCAATGAAAACCTTTCGAAGAAGACCTTGCTTATTCAACGCATGAAAGAGATTCTTGAACTAGATCTTTCTCAAAGTAACAGTTGGAACAAGTGGACAGAAGAAGTTTTAAAACTTCAAGAAGAATGGAAAACCATCGGTTGGGTTAAGAAAAAAGAGAACGAAGAAATTTGGCAAGAGTTTCGCGGATTGTGTGATTTGTTCTTCACCAAGCGCAGTACTTATTTTGAATCTCGCAAAGAAGTATACGAAAAAAATAAAAAAGCGAAGGAGCTTATTATTAATGAAGCGAAGACTCTTCAAGACAGTAGCGATTGGAAACTAGCCACAGAAGGAATTAAAAAACTCCAAGACAAGTGGAAACAAGTTGGTAGTGCCGATCCGAAAGAAGAACAAAAGTTGTGGCAACGCTTCCGCTCTGCTTGCGATGTATTCTTTCAACGAAAGAAAGAGCATTTCGGAGAGTTAACAGGAATTCAAGAAGAGAATTTAAGATTGAAAGAAGCCTTGCTTACTGAAATTGAAAACACTCCTCTTTCTGGAAATAAAAATGAAGACTTGTCTATGCTTCGTTTATTCAACGAACGTTGGCAGGCGCTTGGACATGTTCCTCGTGAGCAATATGCGAAAATGCAAGCGCGTCACAAGGCTGCCTTCGACGATAAATATGGCAAGTTGAATGCTGATCGCAAAGAAGCAGACATGACTCGCTATAAGTCGCGCATTGAGACAATCAAGTCTACTGGCGACAAAGGATTGAACAGAGAGAAGATGATTTTGCGTGATAAGATTGACAAGTTGAAAGGCGACATCAAATCTTACGAAAACAATATGGGTATCTTCACCGGTAAAGGTGCTGAAGGCATGCGCAAAGAAATTGAGAAAAAAATTGTTGCTGCAAAGCGTGAGATTTCAGAAATCTTAGAAAAGATTTCTCTGATTCAAAACTAAAAATTGAATTTCAATTCATAAAAAAACCTCGGAAGTTCCGAGGTTTTTCTTTTTCTAATATTTCTTATTAGTGCTGAGCACGATGTTTGAAATCTTCGTAAGCCAAACGCTCAACTTTCACTGAACAATTCGCTTGAACCACTTTCATCACACCATCTTCATAAAGCATATCGTAAACATTCTTAGCTTCTTCTTGCTTCGCAAGTGTTTGTTTCGCTAATTGATCTAGACGCTCTTCATCTACTGGCATACCATAAGATTTGAAACGATCTACCAAAGAAGCTTTCACGTAATTCATTGCATCGTCTACAGATACTTTGATTTCGTTTTCTTTGATGATTTTATTTTCAATCAACTGCCACTTCAATCCGTTTGCGTAACCTGGGTATTCCATTTCCAACTGAGCCATTTCAATTGGCTTCTCGTTAGTCATGATAATGAAACGCTTTAGGAATTCGTCTGGCAATTCAATAGAAACCATATTTACAATATCCTTCGCGAAATCACGCTTGAACATCCATTCAGAATCCTTCTCGAACATAGCTGCTAGATCTGCTTTCACGCGATCTTTCATTTGTTCTTCAGAAGTTACTGTTCCTGGCTCGAATAACTTATCGAATAATTCTTGATTCAACTCTGCTGGTTGCATGCGCATAACTTCAGAGATGGTCACTTGGAATTTAGAATCGATGTGGTGAAGTTCGTGGTGGGTTACACCTAGCATACGAGAAAGATCTTCGTGATCGCTGTTCAACATGAATGGATCAACTACTGCGCTTTCACCGATATTCTTTCCAACAAACAAAGCTTTAGTCGCTTCGTCTTTGATGTATTCTAAAAAGATAGAAGTCTTGTTTGTAACACCGCCTTCCTTCACTGAACCGTCTGCATTCAACTCGATAATCTCTGCCATGATCATGTCTTCAGACTCGGTTACTTCTGGTTTAGAAAGTTGACCGTGACGACGCGCATACTCTTTCATTTGACGAGAGATAAGCTCTTCGTTCACATCTACTTCCAATTTTGTGAAAGTCTTCGACATGTCTAAATTCAAATCGAACGTTGGTGCGAAACCAATTTCATAAGTGAATGTGAAAGTTGAAGGATTATCCCAATCACCCACATCATCACCCTCTTTTGGAATTGGGCTACCTAACAACTCAAGTTTGTTTTCAGAAACGTAGTTTCCGATTGCCTCTTGCAACATTCTGTTTATTTCATCGGCAAGCAAAGACTTTCCGAAACGTTGTTTCACCAGAGACGCAGGAACTGCACCTTTGCGGAATCCTGGTAATTCAACGCGCTTACGGTAGGTCTTAAGAGCTGACTCGTAGTTTTCGTTGTAATCAATAGGGTCAAGAGTCACCTTTAACTCTCCTGTCAGAGAGCCGGTGTTGAGTTGTTCAATATTCATAACGTTAGATTGTTCTTCCCGGAAGGAAGTATTATTCAGCTAAAACCATTACTTGGTTGTTCAATACCTCAACGGTACCGCCAAGCACATCAAAAGTCAATTCTTTGCCTTGAGCATCTTTCACACGCACGCTTCCTTTTTTCAATGAAGAAATTAAAGGGGCGTGGTTGTTCAAGATTCCCAATCCACCTGAACTTCCTGGAAGGAAAACATATTCTGCTTCACCTTGGAAGAGTACGGTTTCTGGGGTAATTATTTCAACGCGCATAATTGCTCTTAATTCTTAGATTCAGCCAACATTTTCTTACCAGCCTCAATAGCTTCTTCGATGGTACCCTTCAAGTTGAAAGCAGCTTCTGGATACTCATCACACTCTCCGTCTAGGATCATGTTGAAACCTTTGATTGTTTCTTCAATTGGAACCAATACCCCTGGGATACCGGTGAATTGCTCTGCCACGTGGAATGGCTGAGACAAGAAACGCTGCACTTTACGAGCGCGGAATACCGACAATTTATCGTCCTCAGACAATTCGTCCATACCCAAGATCGCGATGATATCTTGTAATTCTTTGTATCGTTGTAGAATTCCTTTCACACGTTGAGCGCAACGGTAGTGCTCGTCACCAACGATGGCAGGAGTTAAGATACGAGAAGTAGAATCCAATGGATCTACCGCAGGATAGATACCTAACTCGGCAATCTTACGGCTCAATACTGTTGTTGCATCTAAGTGAGCAAAGGTTGTCGCTGGAGCAGGGTCAGTCAAGTCATCCGCAGGTACGTAAACCGCTTGAACCGAAGTGATAGATCCTCTCTTCGTCGAAGTGATACGCTCTTGCATAGCACCCATTTCAGAAGCCAAAGTTGGTTGGTAACCTACTGCAGAAGGCATACGACCTAGAAGTGCCGATACCTCAGAACCCGCTTGTGTGAAACGGAAGATGTTGTCAATGAAGAAAAGGATATCACGTCCACCTGATTGCTCATCTCCATCACGGAAGTACTCAGCAACTGAAAGACCGCTCAATGCAACACGCGCGCGTGCTCCAGGAGGCTCATTCATTTGTCCGAATACCAATGTCGCTTGGCTATCAGCAAGAGCTTGCATATCTACTTTGGATACGTCCCATCCGCCTTTTTCCATTTCGTGCACGAATGCATCGCCATATTTAATAACGCCAGACTCGATCATCTCGCGCAACAAGTCATTTCCTTCACGAGTACGCTCACCAACACCAGCAAATACAGAAAGACCTGTGTATGCTTTCGCGATGTTGTTGATCAACTCCATGATCAATACGGTCTTACCTACTCCCGCACCACCGAACAATCCGATTTTACCACCCTTTGAGTAAGGCTCAATCAAGTCAATTACTTTAATACCTGTTAAAAGGATTTCAGTAGCAGTAGACAAATCTTCGTAACGAGGAGCAGCACGGTGGATAGAGTTACCGTTTTCGTTACTCACTTCTCCGATACCGTCAATCGCTTTTCCAACTACGTTGAACAAACGACCTTTGATTTGATCTCCGACTGGCATGGTGATGCTGCGACCTAAAGCCACAACCTCAGCGCCTCTTTGAAGACCTTCCGTTGCATCCATTGCGATGGCACGAACAGTGTCTTCACCCACGTGCTTTTGGCACTCTAGGATTAGATCGTCTGCGCCAGCACGCTTGATAGCAAGGGCATCTAGGATGTTTGGAAGTTTTTGACCGGCAGGGAAAGAGATATCTACCACAGGGCCAATAATTTGAACTACTTTACCATTTTGAGTTGACATAGAAAGATGTATTCAGGTTGAATTTCGGGCGCAAAAGTAATACAGGAAGTCCAATTTTCTACTGAAAAATGT
>JBILOU010000013.1:0-39924 GCA_044374295.1 Flavobacteriales bacterium
TGCTGCTAAGAAAGCAGTTAAAACAGTTGTGTCGAAGGGAAAGGAGAAAGCGGTAAAGAAACCTGTTGCAAAAAAAGTAGAAAAGAAAGCTGTGAAACCAGCTGCTAAACCCACTTCGAAAAAGGTTACAAAACCTGTCGCGAAGAAAGTTGTTAAGCCCGTTTCCAAAAAGGTTGTAAAACCTGCAGCTAAGAAAGTAGTAAAGCCTATTGCGAAAGCAGTGAAGAAGGAAGTGAAAAGTATAAAAAAAGTAGTGAACGTAGTGACGAAGAACAAAGCGAAAGAAGTGAAGAAGGCAGTTAAGCCAGTAGCTAAAAAAGCTGCCCCTGCAAAAAAAGTAGTAACAAAGAAAGCTGTAGCACCTGCAAAGAAAGCTATTAAAGCAGCTAAACCTGTTGCAGCAAAAAAAGCTGCTCCTTCAAAAAAGGTTGAGACTAAGAAGGCTGTTGCTCCAACTAAAAAATCTGCGCCAGTAGCAAAACCTGCTGCTTCAAAGAAGGCTACCCCGGCAGCTAAGCCTGTTGTAACAAAAAAGGCTGCTCCTGCTGCTAAACCTGTTGCGACGAAAAAAGCTGAACCAGCTAAAGTTGAAAAAGTAAAAGCTTCTAAAACACCCGCACCAGCAAAACCCGAGAAAAAAGGCAAAGCAGCGAAAGCAGAAAAGGTAGTAGCTGAAGACGGGATTGAAATCCCAGTTGTGCTAGCCCCTGAAGATGAAGCTATTTTAGCTGAAGCGCTAACAATTGCCAAACCTAAGCGTGAAGCAAAAATCCGTAAAGAGGTTATTGCTGAAGGTCCGATTGACGGAAAACCGAGAACATTTAAAATTGGAATTGCTCCGGCGCTTGTAGAAAAGCGTGTGGCAAACCCTATTCACGTAGCATCGGAAATGGATCCAAAACAAGCCATTTTCGTTCCAATTGCAAAACCAGAAAAACACGAGAAAAACCAAACAAACGATACAGAAACTATGATTTCAATTAATCAAATGAACAAGTCGAACAGCGAAGATGCTAAAAAAGGCATCTCTGTTGAATCTAAATTGAGACATTTATATGCTCTTCAATTAATTGACTCTCGTATTGACAAGATTCGCGCTACACGTGGCGAATTGCCATACGAAGTTGAAGATTTGAAGGATGAAGTATCTGGATTAGAGGCTCGCTTGGAGCGTTTGAATGGTGAATTCAAAGTTGCTGAAGAGAATATTGTTGCTTGTAAGGCTGCAATCAAAGAAGCTGAAGCATTGATTGTAAAATATAAAGAACAATTGAACAAGGTTAAGAATAACCGTGAGTTCGATTCGTTGAATAAAGAAATTGAATTTCAAGAATTAGAAATTGAATTGCAATCGAAACACATTCGTACTGCAGAGTCGTTGAAAATGACAAAGCAAGCTGAAATTGATAATACATCTACAAAATTAGCTGAGCGTTCAAATGATTTGAACTTAAAAGAAACTGAGTTAACTGAATTGATGAGTGAGACGCAGAAAGAAGAAGACTTTCTTTCAAAGCGTAGCGATGAAGCTAAGAAGCACATTGATCTTCACTTGTTGGAGCGTTATGTTCGTATGCGCAAATCAGCTCAAAACGGTTTGGCTGTTGTTCCAATTGAGCGCGATGCATCTGCAGGTTCATTCATTCAAATTCCTGCTCAAGTTCAAATGGATGTTCGTTTACGTAAGCGTATCATCACAGATGAGCACAGTGGACGCATTTTAGTAGATGAGGAAATGGCATACGAAGAAGAATTGAAATTTAAAGAAGTTCTTCAGAAGGAAATGGCTAAGTGAAAAGTTGAGAGAAATTAAGAGAGGGGAAGATTTAACTTGGTAAGAGAAGTTAAGAGCGGGTAAGAAAGGGTAAGATAGAAAAAAGGGATGATTAAATCATCCCTTTTTTAATGACCAATTCTAAGAACCGGTCTTCCATATTTTTTACCGAAGGGAATGCATTCATGATTTTACCTTCTTTCAAAAAGTCTGATTTCTCGAATGGCATTAGCTTGTTATAGAGACGAAGCGTTTTCAAGAAGTGAATATCGGCATCGTGATCACGCTCGCGTTGAGTGTAGAATCGAATGGTTGACTTCAAAGCATATTCAACTAAATCAGTATTTCCCAAACACAAGTGAATGAGAATATTCAAAACACGCACATGTCCGTAAATGTCTTGACGCAATTCTTTGTCAGAATTATTGATAATTTCATTTACATGCTTTAAGGCTCTCTGGTGAAATCCACATGAGAATTCATAAAGGGCAAGTCTGTAATGCATCATCATTTCAAACTCCTTGCTCAACACATTTTTAGTCTTCTGAATCGATGCAAACAACTCGTCTGATTGAATCTTCTGATCGAACATCAAGGCCATTTCAACCTGCACCTGCTTCAAAATTCTAAATCGAAAAGTGTTTAAGTCTGGACTTTGGAATTCTTCAAGTTCATCCAATGAGTCTAACTTTTTGAATAATTCGGTCGCTCCTGCTCTATCGTTTAAAAGCACTCGGCAAGTCAATAATTGTCCTAAAGTTCTTAAATATCTTTTTCCCTTGTCTTCACGCAACCATTCGTTTTCTTCAAACAAACTCAACAAATCGGTAAAATGATCTGATGCCAATTCGATGTTGCTATTTGCTAATGCACAAAAGCCTAAAGAATAGAGACGAATGCAATTTGAACGAATGGACTTTGCCAATGAGTAGTCGTCTAATAATTTTGAACTTAAAATTTCACGAAGCATATCTTCGTGCACTTTGGAAGGCGTGAATCCACCTGAACGAAAAATTGCATTCACCTTACCATAGATAACTTGGTACTGCGCTAGATTTTGAAGAAGCAATAAAACGTGAGCCTCTTCTTCAGCTATTTCATCAACAGACTGGGTAAACTCTCCATTTTCATAATCCTCTTCTAATAGCGTCTTTTGCCAAGAAATAATTTCAAACAAGAAATAAAAGAACTCATGAGAAACGGCTAATTTCTTCGCTCTTTTCAAATCCTTTTTACACTCTTCAAATAGCCCTTTTTTATGAAGTATATCAACATTCTTCAGCGTTTGCTGCAGAATACTTCGAACACTACTTTCCCCATGATAGGAGCGCAATGACTTCAATATTAATTTGAACAAGTGATTCTTTTCTGAGGGAAGATGCTTTAAGAACAATTCACCTTTGAATGTTTCTTTTACAAAATCTTCATCGTAATGATCCATTTTTTCAAGTAAGTCAAAGAGTCGAACATAGTTCTTCTCGCCCGCTTGCAACGAGCTTTGTAACTTGAAAAAACGCTTTTCACTCTTGGTCAGAGAATGAACCAGATCAAAGAGATCATGGGTTGGTTTCATACTTGCAGTTTGGTTGGTTGGTTGCCTTAAAGTGGTTTCAATTCTTTACGGCCATAACTTAAGACACCTGTAATTTGAAAAAGGTTGTTTCATGAAATTAGAATATCTTGCAGTCATGAAGCACACTTTTCTGCGCCAACTATTGTTCATTGCCTTTTGCTATAATCAGGCGTTACATTCTAACGGACAAGGAATTGTGAATCCTAAATGCAATCATCGCCATTCGCATAAAAACCTTTCCAACAGCAATAGTCGTTGTGATACCGTAGACATTATAGACACATACATATACCTCGATTTCACGAACTTCTCGAGTAATAATCTTCGCGGATATGCAGATATCGTGGTTTCTCCGTTGATTGTGAATATTCCACAATTGCATTTAGACCTTGAAGGATTGACCACCGATTCTGTTTTTGTTAATTCTGTTTCAGCAAGTTTCAATCATACGGGTCCAGATTTATTCATTGATCTTCCAAACCTAGCCTCTTGGGTCAATTTCACTGTTCGTGTTTATTATCACGGCAGTCCTATTAACGATACGAGTTGGGGTGGCTTCTATTACAGCAGTGGTTATGCCTACAACATGGGCGTTGGAATGGATGCGCTTCCTCACAATTTTGGTAGAGTGTGGTTCCCGTGTTTCGACAATTTCAGAGAGCGTTGCACGTATACGATACAGACTTTAACAGATGGAGGAAGAACTTCATATTGCGGTGGGCTTCGCTCTTCGGTGGAAAATGTAGGTGGAGATTCTCTACTAACTACCTGGAATTTGTTGCAACCGGTTCCCTCCTATTTGGCTAGCGTTGCTGTTACGAATTATACGCATGTGGAAGATGAGTTTACTTCCTTGGGCGGATTCACCCGTCCAATCTGGCTTGCAGCGAAGGCTGCAGACACCTTAGACATGAAGAACAGTTTCGTGCATTTGCACGATGCGCTGCAAGCCTTCGAAACGAAATACGGTAATTACGTCTTCGACAAGGTGGGATTCACAGCCGTGCCTTTCACGGGTGGAGCGATGGAACACGCTACCAACGTAGCCTATCCGCTCTTTGCTATTGATGGAACAACGGCTTACGAAACACTTTATGCGCATGAGCTCAGTCACCATTGGTGGGGCGATTTGATTACTTGCGAGACAGCGGCAGATATGTGGATTAACGAAGGTATGGCTTCTTACAGTGAGCGAATTTTCACAGAGTGGTTGTATGGTAGCGAAGCTTATAATACTTCCATTCGAAACAATCACAGGAATGTCTTGTTGAATGCACCGCGCAACGATGGTGGATATTTCCCATTGAATGCCATACCTGAGAACATTACCTACGGCGGAACCGTTTACAACAAAGGAGCCGATGTGGCGCATACTTTAAGAGGCTTCATGGGCGACGAGAATTTCTTTCAAGCCATTCATGACCTCATGACTGAATACCAGTATAATACGTTGAATTCGGTTCAGATGCGAGATTTCTTTCAAGCCTATACCACAGAGGACCTTTCTGAATTCTTTAACGGATGGGTGTTTCAGCCGGGATATCCCGATTTTCGACTTACGGGATATAGCTATTCATCGCAGTTTGTGGGATATGAAATGAATGTTCACATTGATCAATACCTTCATCACAATACCGATTACTTGAACAATGTTCCTCTTGAAGTGACAGTCATGGATTTTGAAGGAAATACAGACACGGTGCTCATTCACGCTTCCGGAGAATCGAGCACAGCGACAGCAACCGTCTTGTTTGAACCCGCTCATGTCATGTTGAATAGAGCAGATAAATTGCATTACGCTACATTAGCCGATGAAGCCTGGAATTCAACAACGGGTGCGCACGATTTAACCTTTGCCAATTTTGAATACGATATTGATGAGATGGGAAATATGGACAGCATTTTTGTTCGTGCTGAAATGCATTTAACCGCGGCAGATCGCGTTACTGCTCTTCCACTAACGGACTATGTTATTTCACCGGATAGATATTGGCATGTGAACACTTACGCCAATGAGACGACTTCAATACAAATGACCTTGCGTTTTAACGGATCTGCGACCGCTGCGAGTGCATTGGACACTTCATTGTTCCAATTGGTTCAGCAGTATGGAATGAATGAAAGCAATTTGGTCTTGTTGCACAGATGGAACGCTTTCGAGCCATGGACAGAAGTTCCGAATGCGACCTTGTTTACGTCTGGCAGCACCACGAATTGGAATGGACGTTTCGAAGTATTGAATCCTCGTCCCGGAGATTACGCATTTGCCTTTCATTCAGGAGTTATTTCAGTAGACGAAATTGAAAGTTCGTCTTTACCCTTCAACATAAATAACAACGAAATAACTTCTACGCATTTTAGTGGGAAGTACAGTCTAACGAATGCGAACGGACAACAGTTGTTGAAAGGAAAAGTTACCGAAAGCTTGCGATTAGATGTTTCGGAATATTCATCTGGAATCTATTTCCTTCAATTGAATAGTGTGACTTATAAAGTGTTTTTGAAATAATATGGAATCACCTGCATCTTTTTCTACGCGTCGCGAATGGCTCTTTATTTTCTTAGCCGGACTTTTCATTACGAATGCAATAACTGCAGAGTTGATCTCGAGTAAGCTCATTCAAATTCCCATTCAAATTGGAAATTGGAAGCACACGTTTATCACGATAGTTGGGGTTCTGCCCTGGCCTATTGTGTTTTTGCTAACCGATACGTTGAATGAATTTTATGGTGAAAAAGCCGTTCGACGACTGTCTTGGATCACCACCATTCTTATTGGCTATTGCTTCATCATAGTTTTACTTGCTCTTCAAATTCCGGCTGTTCCTGGAATTGGTGTGACCGACGTTCAATTCGGTGCGGTGTTCGGACAAGCACCTTGGATTATGGTTGGAAGTATTGCCGCGTTTTTGATTTCGCAGTTGATGGATGTTACCATTTTCCATTGGATCAAAGGAAAAACAGGAAACAAATACATTTGGCTTCGAAGTACGGGAAGTACGGTGGTATCTCAAATTATAGACACCGTTGTGGTGTTATACGTTGGATTCGTCCTTCCTGGAAAAATGGATTGTAACACTTTTGCTGAAGTGGCTCCAACGAATTATTTGTTGAAGATGGGAATTGCCGTTGCATTAACCCCGCTGATTTACGCGGTGCATGCGGGTATTCGCAAGTTTATCTGAGCAAGCCTTTACCGAATTCAATTTTCATTCCGGTTGAAATGATAATACCAGTGGATTTAAAGTCGTAGAGAGAAGCTGGATTATTGAATAGGTTCGTCCATCCCTGTTGCTTAGCTGCAGAGACATAAAACTTATATCTCTTCGCTTTCGTTACCCCAATCCCCGCTTCTATTTGAGTAGACAATTCGAATTGAGATGCGTTGCTTGAAACATTGTCCCATTGGTAATCGATAATCTGTCCGTTGGCATCAATTACCGGTGTTTCCGCAATAGCATTAATTAAATATCCAGGAATGAATGCAACATTACCAAAGATATAAGCACGATTTCCCAACTGCACACCTAACTTTACAGGTAATGAAAAGTAATTGAATCTGTTTCGAATGTCTGCCATTCCCAATTGAGTACCAACAGAATCGGTAAACATTATTGAATTCGTGAATCCGCGTTGCACCAAGTTTATTTCTCCACCAACGGTTAAAAATCGAAGATGAACGCGATCGTATGTTAGGCTTACATTTCCTCCAACAATATCCTTCGTGGTATAGCTTGAAAGATTGGTATTTACATTAGAAATGTTCATCCCCGCTTTAATCCCGAATTGTCTGTAAGGGGTTTGCGCTTCGCTGCTTATTGTGGAAAGCGATGCAACAATGGCCAGTGCTGTTAAACGAAAGATGTTTTTCATTTTGTAAAGGTAAGAGATGTTAAGAAAAGGGAAGAAAGGGGAAGATTTAATGAGGTAAGAGAAAATAAGAGAAGGTAAGAAAGGGGAAGAAATACTTTTTTTTTATTTTCGGGATGAAGCAATGAAATAATAATCGGTGTTGTTGTTGAAGCTGTTTTCGAAATCATGTCCAGACAGGGGTTTGTTGTTTGAAATGAAATCTTGTAACGTGAAAACATCCAAACCTATTTCATTGGAAAGAAAAGAATGTAATTCTTGTGGATTGGTGTCGTAGAAATCGCTTGCTCCTTTTCCGCATTCGAAGAGAATGGTTGGCTTGTGGGCTGCAAGCAAATTCTTTGCTCCTTTCAATACACCGAACTCGGCACCTTCCACATCGATCTTCACAAAGTGAATGGGCGTTGTGGTTGGAATAACATCGTCGAGCAATTTCTTCTCAACAGTGATCTCTTCAATTTCCGGATTGTCGATGTCATACCCGCGACACTTGATGCCGCTGTAGGCCGGTGCGTTTTTCACCCATTGAAAAGTTGTTTCTCCAGATGAATTAGATAAGGCATAAGGAAAAATAGCAGCTTTGTTTTTGTACTTCGAGCTGAGTTGATTGAATAGCGAAGGAATGGGTTCAAACGCGAAGTGCTTTCCTTGCGGAGCAAGCTTTAGCATGTAGTTGAGCATTTCTCCTTTGTGACATCCAATATCAATGCAGTTGAAGTTGGCTTGAATTCCGTTTTTCATGATTCTACGCGTAAGTCTGTCGTACTTCAAATTTTTCGTCAAATCGAAATGAAGAAATATGAGTAGCTCCCTTACTGCGTCTTTAATCTGGCTCACGGATAATTTTTTATAAAAATAAGGAACAATTCCAATGAAAAGGTAAGAAAGGTTAAGAGAAGGGAAGAGAGGGAAGAATGTACTGAAGCACGAATGTTGCGAAGCAACCAATGCCGGAGGCGAATGCTTCGCGAGGGCAAATGGCTGTGCGAGTGTCTTCGACGAAGGTGTTTTCGATTTTCAATTCAATTCCAAACGCATGAGAATATCGCGTTGAAGGTCGGAGCCGAGAAGGAAATCGTGTTCGCCGTATGTTATGAAACCTAGAGATTTGTAAAATGAAATGGCTTTGGTGTTGTGCTCCCACACTCCGAGCCAAAGGGAGTTGAAGCCTAGAAATTTCGATTGTTCCATAGCAAAATTCATGAACGTCTTCCCTACTCCAATCCCTTGAAACTTTTTCAAGATGTAAATACGTTCTATTTCGAAAGTTTCAGAGATGTTCAATTTCATGTAACCCGACAGTTCTTCTTCAACATAAATAAAATAGAATGAAGATGCTGGAGATTGCATTTCGAGCGTGAGTTGATCCAATGAAAGATTGTGCTCGAAGTAATGCGTCATGTCTTCCTTCGTGTTGAAGGCGGCGAACGTTTCTTCAAATGTGTTCTTCGAAATTTCTTGAAGTAATGACAATTCTGTAAGATGAACCTGAACAATTCTCATGAGGTGAAAATAATCATTTCGCAGGGTTAACGAACAATGCGCGGATCAAAAGCAAGACGCTCCTTCGAAATGATTTCAATTTTGTGAGCGTCGGGATGATAAGGATTGATAAGCAAATTGAACTCTTGAGGAACAATGCTGCTCGGGACTTTCAAGACAGGGGCTTTCAATTTTTGGACAAACGAGTCACCCAAGTTTTGCGTAAAAACCGAAGGCGGATGAGCGTTCCAATTCTTGGGAAGATCGGCAATGGATAACGTATGAATCTTCAATGTATCTGGAATTTCAATTTCAACCAAATAGCGATCGGTTGGAATTTCCATTACTCCATTTAAATGCGCAGTAATCTCGAGTAAAGCGAGCGCCCTGCTTTCCGAAGTGTAGACCATGCGCGTGTGCTCGCTGTTCCATCGAAAACTTGAAGACATGGATGCGCCAATGCCTTTCAAGGTATCTTTCAAATACTTTTTACGATCGATTCTATAAACCAGCATTACGCGAAGTTTCCGTATTCAATTCTGTTCAAACACTTGCGCACTTCCGCAACACCGGAGAGGGTATCGAAGAGCGACTGGGGTGTAATGCCGTTCAACGATTGATTCGGCATTTCCAACCAACGATTGAATTTCTCTTCTTCGTTGTTAAAGACCTCTTGGCCAAACGATAATAATTCAGAGATGGCTACAACCAATTCAGACTCTTTGCTGTTTAGAACAGCTTCTTGCCTTTTGTTTAAGTTGTAGGTTGTCTGCGCTATGCCCAAGACACCCAATAAAAATTTTATTGGTCTTTGCATGCGCTCGCTAAGCTCGTCTATGCTGGAATAAGGCAAGCCTTTTCGAATGATTTCTATTCTTCCTAAGCTGTTGCCATAAGCCATGGCGCTTTCTTGAAGAACCGATTTTTTGGAATTGGAAGATTTCATAAGTAGCAATTATGTTGTAAAGATAAAACAAATTTGCTACCAATCAAAGAATGTTCTTCGAACGAATCTCTTCGAGGAATGCTATCGCGAATGTCTTTGACGATTTTAGAAATAGAATGAGAAGTCGAAGACATTCCTCGAAGAGATTCGCCCAAAGGGCATTCGTCTTTGACTTAGAGTTCTTTTTTCAAAAACAATCCCGTCAAAGACTTTTTGTTCTTCGCGACTTGCTCTGGCGTGCCGGTGGCGACAACGTTTCCGCCGCCTTCACCGCCTTCGGGGCCCATGTCTATGAGGTAGTCGGCGCTCTTGATGACGTCCATGTTGTGTTCAATGACCAAGACGGTGTTGCCGCGTTCAACCAATTGATTCAACACATTTAAAAGCATTTGCACGTCTTGAAAATGCAGTCCGGTTGTGGGTTCGTCTAAGATATAAATGGTCTTACCGGTGTCGCGCTTCGCTAATTCGGTAGAGAGTTTCACACGTTGTGCTTCTCCTCCACTGAGCGTTGTGCTGTGCTGTCCGAGTGTGATGTATCCCAATCCAACGTCGTTTAAAGTCTTCAGCGTGTTGTGAATGTTTCGGTGGTTTTCGAAAAATCCAACGGCTTGCTCAACGGTCATGTTCAACACGTCGGAAATGGTCTTTCCGTTGTAGAAAATCTCCAAGGTCTCGCGGTTGTAGCGCTTACCGTTACAAGCTTCACAATGCACATAAACATCGGGAAGGAAATTCATTTCAATTAAACGAACTCCTCCGCCCTTGCAAGTTTCACATCTTCCACCTGAAATATTAAAACTGAAACGTCCAGGCTGATAACCGCGAATGCGCGATTCGGGAACCGACGCATACAAGTTTCGAATGTCGGTGAAGATGCCAGTGTATGTACTGGGATTGCTTCGAGGGGTTCGACCAATAGGACTTTGATCTATTTCAATAACCTTGTCTAAATGCTCGAGTCCTTCCAGTTTCTTGTATGACAACGGCTTTCGCTGTCCGTTGTAGAAATGTGCATTCAGAATTGGATAAAGCGTATGACTAATGAGCGAAGACTTTCCACTTCCACTTACACCTGTTACGCATGTGAATGTACCTAACGGAATTTCAATGGTTTCTCCTTTCAGATTATGTCCGTTCGCTCCTTTCAACACCAACTTCTTTCCATTGCCTTTGCTGCGTTCCTTCGGAACAGGAATGGCCAATTTTCCACTTAAATAATTCGCAGTGACACTTCCAATTTTAATAAAATCTTTTGGCTTTCCAGCAGCAACTACGTTACCTCCGTGTCTTCCAGCACCTGGACCAATGTCAATAATGTAGTCACTTTCCAGCATCATGTCCTTGTCGTGTTCCACCACAATGACGCTGTTTCCGCCGTCGCGCAAGTCTTTCAACGATTGTATGAGTTTCTCGTTGTCGCGCTGGTGAAGTCCAATACTCGGTTCGTCGAGAATGTATAGCACACCAACTAATTGCGAACCTATCTGTGTTGCCAATCGAATGCGCTGCGCTTCTCCTCCACTTAATGTCTTCGCGCTTCGATTTAAATTCAAATATCCCAATCCTACATTCAACAAGAACTTCAAACGAGTGCGAATTTCCTTCAAAGGTTCACGCGCAATGATTTCTTGTTTCTTGTCGAAACTTGAATCGATGCCTTCGAACCAAGCGCTGAGCTTTTCAATGTTCAAGGCGCTCAATTCGGCAATGGTTTTTCCTGCTACTTTGAAATGAGAAGCAGTGTCTTTCAATCGCGCACCTTTACAGGTTGGACAAGCCTTTTTGTTCATGAAGGTCTCGGCCCACTTGCGAACTGCAGGAGTTCCGTCTTCTTCCGCATGTCTTTCAATGAAAGCAATTAGTCCGTCGTAGCGCGTGTTCATGGTTTGTCCGTTCGACAATTCCACTTCCACCTTATCGTCTGTTCCGTAAAGAATAACCTGAATGGCATCTTCGTCAACTTCCTTCAAAGGCGTGTTCACAGTTGCGCCGTACAACTTCAAAATGGCAGCCACTTGTTGGTTGATCCACGAGTTCTTGTTTTCACCCAGCGGAGTTATTCCGCCTTGCTTAACACTTTTCTTATTGTCGGGAATAATCTTTTCAATGTCTATTTCAGCCACTTCACCCAAACCGCTGCAATAACTGCAAGCGCCGTATGGGCTGTTGAAAGAAAAGAGATTCGGTTCGGGTTCTGGAAAGGAGATTCCAGAAGTTGGACACATGAGATTTTTGGAAAAGTGATGAACCGTTTCGGTATCCAATTCCATAACCATCACATCTCCTTTGCCCATTTTCAGGGCGGTTTGAACAGTAGCCTTCAAGCGAGGGTTGTTCGGTTCAACAGAAAAACGATCGACTACCAATTCAATGTCGTGCACCTTGTAGCGATCGAGTTTCATCTCTTTCGTCATCTCCTTCAACTTACCGTCGATTCGCGCACGGACGTATCCTTGCTTCATGAGCGAATCGAAGAGTTCACGGTAATGACCTTTACGTGCTTTCACCAACGGAGAAAGAATGGCAATTTTTTTCGCCTTGAAATCCTTCGCTATTTTTTCAATGAGCTGCTCTTCAGTGAATCGCACCATTTTCTTTCCGGTTGCCGGACTGTAGGCATCTGAAGCACGGGCGTATAACAAACGCATGAAGTCGTATACTTCAGTAATGGTGCCTACTGTAGAGCGTGGATTGCGGCTAACTGTTTTTTGTTCGATGGAAATAACTGGAGAAAGTCCGTTTACTTTATCGACATCGGGACGTTCCATTTCACCCAAAAACTGACGGGCATAGGCATTGAACGTTTCCATGTAACGACGCTGACCTTCGGCGTAAAGTGTATCGAAAGCCAGTGATGATTTTCCGCTTCCAGAAAGGCCTGTAATAACAACAAGCTGATTTCTTGGAATGGTTAAGTTTATATTTTTTAGATTGTTTTCTCGTGCTCCGAGAATTTCAATTTTTTCTTCTTCCATAGTTAGTCGCGTGCGGGAAGAACTTTTCCGCTGCACTTACCAAAACCAACTTTAACCCCTTCTTGTTCAGCAAATCCTGTAATGGTTACAGTATCTCCATCTGCGATGAACGCACGTGTTGAACCGTCGGGCATTTGCACTGGCTTAGTTCCTTTCCATGCAATTTCCAACATACTTCCGAAAGAACCTTCTTCAGGACCGCTAATGGTTCCACTGGCCATCATGTCGCCACAGCGAACGTTACATCCGCCAACGGTATGATGCGCCAGTTGCTGATTCATGTTCCAATACATGTGTTTGAAATTGCTATTTGAAACTACTTGCTTTTCGCCGGCCTCGGTTTGAATTTCAACTTGAAGTTGGATATCAATGTTCTTTATCCCATTGTATTGAAGGTAAGGTAAAACCTCTGGTTCTTGCAATGGACCTATGGTTCTGAAAGGCTCTAATGCCTCTAAAGTAACAATCCATGGTGAAACGGTTGAAGCGAAGTTCTTCGCCAAGAATGGACCAAGTGGTACATATTCCCAACGTTGAATGTCGCGTGCGCTCCAGTCGTTGAAGAGCATAAGTCCGAAAATATAATCGTCAGCCTCTTGCGTTGAAATGCGATCTCCCATTGGCTTTCCGTCGAAAGTAACGAAAGCCATTTCCAATTCGAAGTCGAGTTGCTTGGTTGGTCCGTAGGTTGGAAGTGTTTCGTCTGAAGGATTGATTTGTCCGCATGGGCGAGTTACTGCTGTTCCGTCGACCACAATGCTTGAAGCTCTTCCGTGGTAACCCACAGGAAGGTGTTTCCAGTTTGGAAGTAGCGCTTTAGCAGGATCGCGGAACATGGTTCCTACGTTTCTTGCGTGATCTATGCTGCTGTAAAAATCTGTGTAATCACCGATTTCAATGGGAAGATGCATTTGAACTTCGCTCATTTTTATAAGGCATGAACGAAGTTCATCTTTCACCACCGCATCTTGTTTGGCGTTTAGTAAGTCGGCCAATCTCATGCGTAAAGCAGAGCAAGCTGTCTTGCCGTGCTTCATCATTTTGTTTAATGAATGCGTGCGGTATTCTTCAGCTCCGAAGGGCAAAGCAGAGATGTGATTCTGCTGAAACACACGAAAAATATCTAAGACGTAATTTCCAATGGCTACTCCCACACGAAGATCTCCTCTTCCTGTAGAGAATATTCCGAAGGGTAAATTCTGTATCGGGAACTCTGTATTCTCAGCACCTTCAACCCAAGTCTTTTCGCTAAATGGAATGATATTTTTCATACGCTTTATTTTCACTTCAAATGTACTTCGCTTTTCGGTTCTTTCTAACTTGCGTCCGCATGAAAAAATCAACGAAATACATCATAGCTGGAACCGCGTTTTGTCTGCTCGGTCTTCATTTTTCGTTGAGTGCGCTCTATGCCTTCCGCAGGCATTACGACATTCCAAGGATTGAATCTATTGCCAACAGGTACGGATTCCCCTTTTTTCATCAGGGATATAGCCTGTTTGTGCCAATGTCGGAATTCGATGATTTCATTGAAGTTCGGTACCGCGAAGGCGGCAAGTGGACCGAATTTCAAGAGATTAGTAATCGATATGAATACACAGTAGACAGTAAACTTCGTCAATTCGAGGAATTCACTTCTGCGAATTTGAATAATCAAATCATCAACAATTTATATTGGAAAGACGGTGTTCGTCAGCTTGAACGCATTGAACAATCGACCGATTACGGAAGGGCAGTTTATTTGTGTCAGCGACTGGAACGTGCCAAACGCAAACTCAAACATTCGCGCACTTACATTGACTCCATGCAGGTTCGCATGGTGTTTCATTTTCATCCGTTGAACGGCGAGCAGAAGAACGATGTGTTCGAATTCAGTAAAGTTTTGGTTGAAATAGACAAATGAAGAAGCGCGTTGAAAATTACATAGAAGGGTTGTTCGTCCCTTACGCTTCCTCTTGGAACGAGCGCACTTTTGTGAGTTTGGTCTATGCGTGGTTCGTCTTTTTTGCCTTTTGGAATTGGCATTCAGTGTGGTTGATTTGGGGGGAAGACAGCGTGTGCATACGCTATGGCGCCGACGATACGCGTTTGAATAATTTGGTTTACGCGTTGATGTACAATTTGAAATGGTTCAAACCGGTGTTTATTGTCCATTTGGTTGTGTCCTTTTTCTCGATCTTTCATTTCCGTGGAGTCTTTGTTTTTCGAGGACTGGCGTGGCTTTCGGCATTGTGGATATACTATGCGGGAATAAACGCCATGAATGCGGGGTATGTGTATATGATGCTTTTAATGTTTTATTCCATCCCCTATTCAGCAAAGGCGACTAAACCCTTTTGGGCGTTTTTATCGCGATTGAGTTTGCTTACAGCGGGTATTCAAGTTGGATTGATTTACTTCTACACGGCATTGTACAAACTCACCAGTTGGCAGTGGTTGAAGGGTGAGGCGATCTACCAGACATTCGTGAGCGATTGGTTCAGCAATGAAACGATTCGCGGTGTTGCGGAGGTTATGCCCTATTTCATTTCGGTAATCATTGCTTACTTCATTATGCTTTTTCAATTCACCTTTCCGATAATTATCAATTGGAAAAAGACTCGGAAATATGCGGTGATCATTGGTGTTTCAATTCACCTGTATATTGGCGTCTTCATGCACATGTGGGATTTCGCGTTGGCGATGATGGTGCCTTACACGCTTTTTGCAAATCGTGATGACATCGCGCAGCGATGATGACACAACACGTTGTGATGACAGCGGAGCTGATGACCGACAAAGTCGGATGACCCTTCGGGAAAGAGGTAATTTAATTTTCTAGGGTTGAAGTTATTGATTCAACTAGTTTGTTTAGAATGTTTTCTGACGAAGAGTTGATAGAAATTTCTTTCATTTTAATTTTATTCTTGAAGAATAAAACTCTGCAGGTCACTTGATTTTCTTCTATGTTGTAGATTAACTTAATTACGTTGGCATTGGGAGTTTCGGCGGCAACGAATGCCAGTGATGACGGGAGTCCGCGGACTAGTGCATTTTCAAAATAATCGTTCACTGAGCGTTTCAATTCAAGCGGATCTTCATCGTTTTCATCACGTGCGTTTCCGCAAAAAACGAGAGACTTTTCGTCCATGAGTTGTATCGCATTTCGAACTTCATCGTCGACAACGCCCAGCTTAATGTTACCGGTTCCGTATGGCTGTGCTTCTTGTTTCAATCCTAACGATAAGACCCGCTGATTCTGTTCTCTTTCAGATTCGAGGAACCACTTCTGAAGATTCAAATAACCTTTTCCATCTTGGCCTTGATCAATGATGTTCGGATTGTTTTTCAAAGTATAGAGCAACGAATATGTCAAAAGACCTTGACCCAATTGCGGAAGTTCGTAGGCTGGTTTGTTGGGCGCTGAAGCGGAAAGAATAAATAAACCTGACTTATCTCCAAGCTCTTCAATTTGTCGCAAACGTTCTGTATCATCGTCGCTTCGCGCCAATACAGCCATGAGTTCTTTGGCTGCTTGTCCGCTGTTACACGCGTCGTAAACCAAGATGGTTTTGTTCGGCAACATCTTGAATGGCCCTTCGGGACTGAGCCAACTGATGAGGTCTGTCGTGCTAATTCCGATTTGATTGATTTGAGAAGCATCGGCTGTAAGAAAGGTAAATGACTTATCGGATTGCCCTTGCATAACGCCGTGTCCAGCGAAGAAAATGAACAATACGTCATTCGCTTTCGCCTTTGAGCCAATGTCGGCAAGTGCCTTCATTACTCCTTCCCTCTCCGGAGTTGTGAAGACTGTGTTTTCTTTTGTTTTCGATTGGACATGATACATTTCAACGTTTGCTTCACCCAATAATTTATTGGCTGAAAGTTCCAGTGCATTGCCAAGTGAACGCGCGTCGTGGGCAGGAAAAACTAAATCGAGTGCATCGTCTTTGTAATCGCTTACACCAATCATGAGCATGAACATGCGCGGTGGATCTTTCGGTTCTTCGGCAAAGAATAACACATCTATCCCTCTAGATTTTATCTCTGAACCATTCTGTGAAGTGACAGCAGAAATGGAAATAACATTCTCTTTTCCGCCCACAAAAAAGTGTTGCATCTCAGATAAGCTCAACGAAATTTCCACTATACCATTTTCAAATTGCAGTTGGTTTGAAGGAATGGACTTCACTGTCTTTCCATCTACTTTCACATCTATTCGAACGACTGGCCATCTTCTTTGTTCAAGTTGAAATTTCCATCCGCCTTCATTCTCTTCTGTTTTTTCAATAATCGGAAGTGCGCCACAGATATCAATTTCACTCAGTTTTGGATAGTTGATGTCTTCCCCATTTACAATCTTCTCTGCTAATCCAGGAACATACAGCGCGTCCTTCATTTGTCCCAATTCAATTATCTCCAGTCCACAAGTGAAGTACAATTTTTCAATTGCACCAGCTGATCCGTCGAACCGATAGTCCTCATCGTAGATCAGCCAATCGTTGTTTTCCAATTGAAGTCGGGTGTATAAAATCTTTCCGGATTCAACATCCCAGAGGATGGTTTTGTGATCGGCTCCTGTGGTGACAATGAATTTTCCGTCCGAACTAAAAGAAACTGAAAGAATCTCCTTCCCATGACCTCGCGACAAGGTTATAACTTTTTTACTCGCAATATTGAAGATTACTACTGAGTCTCTATCAAAACCATTTCCGCATACTCCATATACCAAATCATCATTCCAACTATACCCCGCATCACGAATACGTGAAGAATAATTAAACTCCGAGATCGCTTCTCCTGATTTTGAATCCCAAACTCTAACTTTTCCATCCGATGCCGTTATGAGCCTGGTTCCGCTCGAATTGAATCGAACACTTTCAAGATTCTCATTTTCGATATTGATTGTTATTTCATTTTTACCTGACTCGGCATCCCACACTTTTATCACTCCATCTTTGCTTCCCGATACAATTCTAGTCTTATCAAAATTGAAACTTAAAAATCGAACTGGATTATTGTGCCCAATAAATTTCTTTAATATCCTTCTAGCAATCCCACTATTGTATGTGTAACCGAATGAGTTGTCATTTAGAGAAACTAATCGTATATGTTTCAATGGGTCTATCTTGTCCTCGTTTAATAGGTCGTGATAGTGCAATTCTTCCCCATAATCATCGTATAAACTTGCTTGCAATCCCGTTCTCGCGTCAAATAATTTCGCTACTGAATGCATCGTATCACTTGCTGCAAAAGCAATAAAAGAGCTATTACTTACAAACTTGGTATTTGAAACCTTCAGTGCGGCGCCTTTTGAGTTATAGATAAGTCTATTATGCTCTATGTTGAAGCGACTGAGAGAATTATCATTGTTTGCAGTAATAATGTTCTTGCCACTGGAATCAATAGCGGCATCTAAAATTATTTCATTTATAACAGTACACTCCTTTTTAAACTCACCGTTCGTTGAGCTATAGACTTTGATTTTTCCATCCCAATCAGTAGCAATTATATTGCTTCCATCTAGACTAAAAAAAATGTCACTTAGCTGGTATGCCGGTACTACAAAACTGCATTTTTCTTCGAACGGGAACAAACCAAAGATGCGAACAACAGTATCGGAACATGTTACTATAGACTTACAATCATTACTGAATTTCAAAAGCTGAAATCTATTTGCTGGATTTGTGAAATAACCCAAACGTTTTCTTTCAATCACATCATATACCTCAAATACACCATCTTCTTCTTCCAATGCTATATACTTTCCATTTGAGCTAAACTCATAAGACTCAATATCATTTTTAACAGCTATTCTTTTTCCTACTTCCTTCAGTCGCTTGTTGTCTATGAAAACCAATTCGTTGTCACTTGTGATTGCAAGCAGACTCTTGCTTTCTTTGATAAATTCTACATTTTGTAATCCCCATATCTCATCTGAAGTTGAAATCAATTTCCCATCCGAAATTTGATAAATACTTACTGCTTCATAATCGTTACAACCGATGATAAATTCTTCTTTTTCATCTATACGAGCATTAAATAACTTCTCAATCTCTAGTTTTCTAGAAAAAGAATTTAAGTCTATGACTTGAGTTTTCTCTTCGGTCTCAATAATTAAATAGTTCGATTTCGGACTGAAACGAACCTCCAAAGTATTACCATTACTATTCTGAAATGAATACAATTCGAACCCTGACTGAAAATCAAAAAGCTTACAAGTATTGTCTTTACTCTTGGTTAATAGCAATTTCTGATCTGAACTAATCACAACCCTTTCTATGTCATCAGTATGCCCAATGGGCAGCACCAATCTCGGCGATTGCGTCGATTGCGAGAAGATAGAAGTAAAAGTGAAATGAAAAAGAATGAAGAGTAGGAACCTGAATTGCATTCGTATCATTTTCTTGAACGTTCAGGAAGATAGCCGAGCTTAAACACTTCGAGATACCAATCAATCATTTCTAACTTTAACTCTTCATCTATATCTGAAAGAGCGGATAAATAGTTTTCATAACGTTCTAATTTCTCTCGATATTCTTCATTTGAAATAACGAATAACGTTTGTGACGATGGTTCATTAATCGTGTCGTTGGAATGAACGTTCCATTGGTAAACACCTTCGGTTGAAAATTTATAGGTTACGTAATCCTTTCTTGTGGCCATTAACGTGTCGAGTTGCGATTGTGCATGCTTGGACTTCAAACGGAAATAAAAAGTCTGTGCATTCGGATTTTCAAACCGAAGCTGCACAAATACATCCGTGGGAACAAAAGAAGAATCTGCGAGAACTCCGATAGATCTACCCGTTCCTCGATAAACACCTCCAATTGCATTCTTCTTTTGAGACTCATGATGTGTGACTTGCTCCCACAGAACTGCAGCTGCGTCACTGTTGTAACCCAATAACTCTCTGCTCAATTCCGAAATAGCAAAGTCTCCTTTCTTCTTCCAGAAAAGAGACTTACCGTCTTTTCCAAGAATACAGGAAGCGCCTTCTGCCAAACGAATAAATCCAGAAAGATCTTGATTCAGCTGACAATGCTTCCAATTTGTTTTTCCATTGGAAGAATACTGAATCGTTCCCTTGAACTGCTGCAAAATCAATGTTTGTGCAGATACGCACAACGAGTTCAAGAAGATAAAGAAAAGAAATAGGCCTTTAGTCATGGTGTTTAAAAACAGTATTGAATTTCCACTTCTTCTTCATCCACAATGCAATCGGTTCGTAGAACTCGAGCACTTCAATAAGCACGATCATTTGCAAATTCAAAAATCCAACTTGCCATAAAATCAAATGATCTCGAAACTGAAGTGAAATAAATATGAGCAAAAACGACATCGCAAAAGCAAAGGGAACCACAATGGGTTTAAACCAAATAGACGTCAATGAAATTCTTAGATATAACAAGGCAACGAGCACAAGTATCAAATTTTCGATTAGAATTTTAGTCCACTTATTTATCGGATGAGCAAATCTGTTATTCAATAACATTTGAATGACTTCCGCATGTATAAACACCCCTGGCGTTACAGAAGCTCTATGAATAATATCTTCATTTCCATGCGGTGTTAGGTGTCTGTCTTCCACATCGAATCTATTTCCTGCATTCCCACTTCCTACATGAGCGATAAGAACAATGCGGTTCTTCATCAACTCCTTTAGCTGGTAACTAGACATGTTTACCAATTCACCCGCTTCAACCAAATCGAAAAAATGCGGATTACGAACAGTTGAACTGTCTGATAAATTATTGTAGAGGTAACTGTGATAATGGTAGTCTATCTCAATAAGACTGTCTTCAATTGCGCCGTTCAATTCTGTATTCAAATTAACGTTTGCTTGCTTCGCCACTGCATAAGCGAAAGAATGATTGAGCTTATACGTTCGAATAACTGCAAGACTGTCGCCATTTAATTCAAGGTTGCCACTAATTGAATTCAACAATGAAGCGGTCAGAGCAGGATTTGCATTGGAGCTTTCAGAACCTAGAACCAAATTTCGACAACTCGATAGACTCTGAAGAAGCCATTGATCCGCGATTGCATCATTCGAATTCCCTTTAAAAATCATATCACATGCCAACACAGACGGGGTGCATGAATCTATTCTAGAAATGACATTTGCCAGATCATTTCGAAATTCACCTTGAGTGTTATTCGAAAGTGAACCCGTGTTTACGATGAGAATTTTGTTCTCCTCGGGAATGCGCTCTCTATGATCTTGCTTGTAATACAAATCGGAAAACTCAATCTCGGCAAGCGCCTTTTCAATTGGATTTAAGGATTCGAAAAAATGAAGTACAAAAGAAAAGAAAAGTAAAAACACTTTTAGAATCAAAACCATGACTAGCAAGTCTTTGAGCCATACTCGCCAACTCCCCTTTTCTTTCTTCATAACCTTCTAATGGAAAATTTATTTCGAAATTAGAGGATTAATCAACCTCAGCTTTCAAAACGAATTAATCTACTCCTTTTGGAGTATACACTTCGTGATGACACAAGAAGTTGTGATGACAGCGAAGCTGATGACCGACGAAGTCGGATGACACAACACGTTGTGATGACAGCGGAACTGATGACCGACGAAGTCGGATGACCCTTCGGGAGAGGTCAATTCAAATTCGGATCCTCGGGAAAATTAGAGAGAAGCTTTCCTTTGGGGCCGAGGCGCTCCATGACTTCCTTCCAGACGTTGTTCTCTTTCGAGTTCATGATTAATTTGGAAGGAACATTCACCACGAACCAAGACTTCGAGGTTATTTCTTCTTGAAGCTGTCCGATAGACCAGCCGCTGTATCCAACGAAAAAGCGAATGGCGTTTTCCGGTAGTGTTCCGGCTTCAATCAATTCGCGAATGCGCGTGAAATCTCCACCATACCAAACACCTTCTAAAATGGGCGTGCTTCCTTCAATCTCTTCACCCAACGAATGAATGTAAAAGAGACTGTCGTTCTTCACAGGACCGCCCAAGCTCACACGTCCGGGCATGTCTGGGAAATTCGCAATGATCTTGCTTATCGGAAGGTCTATGTAGTTGTTCAACACAAATCCGAATGACCCCTCTTCGTTGTTCTCGCAAATGAGAATAACGGTCCGATGAAAAAACGGATCGCTGATGTAAGGCTCAGACAACAAGACTTGTCCACGCTTCGGCACAGTGCTATCGCTCGGTTGAAAATTCACAGGGCTAAAATAGGAATTCCTTACTTTCGCAACATGCGTTTTCAATTATTAGTTTTTCTTTTCCTACTTCCATTTGTATGCCTTGCCCAACCTGGCGGAGGAGGCGGTGCTTACTTCCGACATTTCGGAGTTCCCGGAAAAGATTATACTTCTGAATTGTGCTTGAAGCACATGAAACTGCAGCTCATGAGCGGTGAACGTTCTAACATCATCGATTCAGAACAAAAAGAAATTCGCAGTTTAAATCTCGAACACAACGGTTGGTCTGCGCGTTACGCTGGACAAGACTACCGCCAAGTCGAAAACCACTACCGCTTGGTCTGGAAGGAAGACAACGATTCAATGGTTGTGATCTTCACGAACCTTATGCCTGAAAACGGAGCGGGATACTCAGAGACGTTTGATAGCCTTGTCTTTATGCCCGGACATTATGAATTACGCCTCTCGCAAGACCGTCGCATTCCCGGATATGAAAGCTTCACTCCGAAAACACATTTGAATTGGTTCAAGGAAATGGCCGCTACCGCTTATTTCCCAACCCGTCCGACCTATTCTTTCTATTATTATTACAATGCTGCGCATAAAGAAAATTCACAAGTCAGGTATGATTATTCTGAACCTCACTTGATCAAGGCGCAGCAAATGGCCGAAACTTTCGAGCAACAAAAATTAGTGCTCACGGAACGCATTCGCTTTCATCGTCTAAAACTAAATACCGAAATGGCATTGAATCTTGCTTTAGAGTTAGACTCACTTTGTTGTTCATTAAGCGGAATAGATAATTCTGCTTGCAATGTTCTCATTGAACTTTATACCGAACTTAAAGATTACGAGAAAGCCCTTCCCTACTACGCAAGACTTTCAAAGCAATACAACGATGAGAGTAATTTGATTTGCGAAGCGCTCTTCCTTGAAATGAAATTGAATCGCTCTGAAGAGGCCATTGCTATTTGTGAAATTTTACTCAATCGCATTCCCGAAGATCATATGAAAGAATATCCCATTGGAGCTTCGCCACATGCTGAAACCATTCTTCACATCGGCGAAATCTTTTGGCATGCGAACAAACCCCAAGAAGCGAAATTCTATTTTGAACTTGCCGTTCAAGTGGGGGCCTTCCACACCAGCGATGATCGCTATGTGTATTTATTCGAATCGTATATTGAAAAATTTCCAACCGAAACAACTTTCTACATCTGTCGCGCCGCTGCCAATATCGGAAGAGCACCTTACCTCGGTTGGGGAAACATGACACGTATGACTTGCATTGAAGCAATAGAAGATTGCGACAATGCAATGAGATTGGGAAGAAAAGACTTCTTAGTCTATTACACCAAAGGTGAAGCTATGCAACTGATTAAAAAGAATGAAGAAGGACTGAAAGTCGCCGACGAATGCATTCGCCTTGAACCGAAAGACCCTAGAGGCTATTTGCTGAAGAGCATGTTCTACAACGACATTCGAACCGAAAACGCCATGAAAAAAGCGGAAGAATATCGCACTGAATTTCGCAACAGACTCACCACCTTTCGTTTCGATTTTCATTATTAGAAAATTCAAAGTGTATGCGTCTTGTAACGTTATCTTTGCCGCATGGATGAATCGAGACTTTCTGCCCTTCGTGCCGAGCTGAACAAAATTCACAAATGGCCAAGCAAGTACATGTTTAAGTTTATTGTTCCTTCATTCGAAGAGCGCGTAACGGCAGTGAAATTAATCTTTGGTGAAAGTGCGCATTTCGAGATGAAGTGGAGTGCAAACGGAAAATACACTTCTATTACCGTTCACGCCATGATGATGAGCGTTGACGAGATTTTCGAGAAGTACGAGGATGCCGCTAAAATTGAAGGAATTATAAGTTTATAATATGAAGACATTTGAACTGTTAAGAAACGTATTGCTGGTGTCTTTGCTCGCCATGCTAACGTATGTTTTGTATAAGCGCATGTTGCATGTGATGCGCAAGCAGCATGTTCAGAATTTATATCCGGCTCTTCCGAATCAATTGAATTGGACAGAATCTGGACAAGGACAAATTGCATTGACCTTGAACATGAAGATGCATTTAGACATTCAGATTTTCAATGAAGAGAATCAATCTATTCTAACCCTTGCCAACGAAGAGTTTCCGAAAGGAGATCATATTTTCACTTTCGAGAAGAGTCAATTTTCATCCGGAAAATATTACTACAAAATTGTTTCTCCGCACGAACAAGCTTCTCAATACTTCAGCATCTAATGTCGTTACGCATTGTCTTTCTTGGAACGCCTGAATTCGCGACTACCTCGCTGAATGCCTTGCTGCAAAGCAAACACGAAGTGGTTGGCGTGGTGACTGCTCCTGATAAACCCGCAGGGCGCGGACAGCAGTTGAACGAAAGCGATGTGAAGAAGTTAGCGGTTCAACATGAATTGAAATTGTTTCAACCTGAAAAATTACGTAACGAACATTTCATTCAAGAATTGAAAAACTTGAACGCCGATTTATTCGTGGTGGTGGCCTTCCGCATGTTACCCGAAGTGGTTTGGAACATGCCTCGATTGGGTACATTGAATTTGCACGGTTCTCTCCTTCCCCAATACCGCGGAGCGGCTCCCATTCAATGGGCGGTCATGAACGGAGAGACAGAAACCGGTTGCACGACCTTCCGATTGAAGCACGAAATAGACACCGGAGAAGTTTTGGGTCAGCATAAAATGAGCATCGCTCCGAATGAAACCGCCGGAGAATTGTACGAGCGAATGATGCATGAAGGCGCAGACTTGTTGGTTCGCACTCTTGATTTATTAGAAGAAGAAAAGGTTGAACCAATCGATCAAGAGAAACTTATAACCAGTGAATTAAAGCACGCACCTAAACTTTTGAAAGAAGACGGAAGAGTGCGATTGACGGACACTCCAGCGGTGGTTCACAACCGCGTTCGCGGAGTAACTCCCTTCCCTGGCGCCTTCACAACCTTTCAAGGTAAGATCTTAAAAATTCACAAAGGCCTTCCTGAAGAAACCGAACATTCATTCGAGTTGGGATCTTTTCATTCCGACAACAAGACTTTTTTGAAGTTGGCTGTTAATGGGGGGTTTTATAATCTTTTTGAAGTTCAGTTGGAAGGGAAGAAAAGGATGGCAGCAGACGAGTTCTTGCGCGGAGTGAACATCCCATTGTGAATATGCTTTTCATTCAGGAAGTTTCAATGAAATAAAAAATGTATTTTTGAAATCTAAATCTTAATCATATGTCAAGTCAATTACTCAAAGGCAAAAAAGGAATTATCAGTGGTGCATTGAATAACATGAGTATCGCATGGAAAGTGGCCGAACGTGCTGCTGAAGAAGGTGCTCAGATCGTATTAACCAATGCTCCTATTGCCATGCGAATGGGTGAAATCAACGGTTTGGCTGAAAAGATTAACGCTCCAATCTTAGCTGCAGATGCAACGAACGAAGCAGATTTAGAAAACCTTTTCGATAAGTCTATGGAACACTTCGGTGGGAAAGTAGATTTCGTTTTGCACAGCATTGGCATGTCGCCAAACGTTCGCAAAGGCAGACATTACACAGATTTGAACTACGAGTGGTACAAGCAATCTTTGGACGTAAGCGCAATGTCGCTTCACAAAATGTTGGCCACTGCTTATAAGAAAGACGCCATTAGCGATTGGGGAAGTGTGGTTGCATTAAGCTACATTGCTGCACAGCGCACGTTCCCAGATTATTCAGACATGGCAGACGCGAAAGCGTTGTTGGAAAGCATTGCGCGCAGCTTCGGTTACCACTACGGTGCTTCGAAGAAAGTGCGTATCAACACCATTTCTCAATCTCCAACGGTTACCACTGCTGGATCAGGCGTTAAAGGATTCGACGGCTTCATCAGCTTCGCCGAAGAAATGTCTCCGCTTGGAAATGCAGATGCGTTGGCGTGTGCAGACTACTGCATCTCGTTATTCAGCGACTTAACGCGCTATGTAACCATGCAGAACCTCTTCCACGACGGCGGCTTCTCATCAACCGGTGTTACTCCTCCGGTAATTGAGCGTTTCACCAAATAATTTTTTTTTCTGAACCTTTTCCGGCTATTCGTTCTAAGCTTTTCGCTTCGCAAAAAGGCTTTCCACTACTATCCGGGGTACTGAGGAACTTCGTTGTTTGTGTTCCCTTTTCTTACCCTCTCTTAACTTCTCTTACCTTTTAATGAATCATTTGAATTCGCTCGACAATATCGATTCGCATGCAGTCTTTAATTCATCCAATTCAAAAGCGGTGTGATAAATACGTTCTAATTTCACATTGTGATATTCGTGGATAATGAAATTTCGAAACGATTTTGGTAAGAACCATGGGAAATCATATTGTCTGAGTATTTCTGGAGAAATAGCCCCTGCGGCTTCACCGATAATGAGGAATTGATATTGAACTGCACTGTGAAGCATCACATCGTTTTCAAATTCAAGCAGCGTTTTATCATTTACAAACGCTTGAATTCGAGAAATAGCAGTCAGTATATCTTCACCCCTTGGCTTGTCTCTTAGCTTTGACATACACAACTTCTTTTTCTCGAACCACTTCAACAGCAGCAGATGGTTTCAACTGTCCTTCTTCAATTAAATCTACTTTTCGATTCAACAATTCTTCAAGGTCATGCTGCATTTTTAGAACGTCGAACATGGATATTTTCTTCTTCGCCACAAACTGAATCAAAAGATCAATATCGCTTTTCGCTGTTTGTTCCTTTCTAACAAATGATCCGAATAAACTCACTTCTTGAACAAAATCTTGCTTGGCGAAATAACTCTCCACCGTCTGCTTTATTTGCTCTTTCTCTAAATCGTGTTTGGTTTTGTATACCACTTGTTTTTCCAACAATTTCAAAATAGACAACGCATCGTCTTCATGCTCCAATTGCTTATAGAGTTTTTCAGCCAAGAAAACCTTGTTTAGCTCCAGAATGTCTTTATTATAAAGTATAGCCAATTGCCTCAGGACATCATTCGTTACTGGACGCTTTCCGTTTTCCATCTTACTCAGTATCGCCTGGTCAATTTCCAAATAAGCCGCTACCTCGCGCAAGGTTTTACCACTTTCTTTTCTGAGATCTTGCAAATACTTGCTAATATTTAATCTTGACAATTTCATTCTTGACAAATATAGTCAAATAACTGCGTAATTGAAAATCCTTCGGATTTATTCCTACTTCGTAATTTGAATAACGTCGAAGACCCTCGTTGCTTGCAACCCTCGTACTTCGGACCCTCGCGATGAAGTCGCCTTCGCAAAGCCATTTGCCCTCGCGAAGCAAATTGCTTCGCAATGTGATACTTTTGCATCAGACAAAATTAAAATGCACGGAAAAGGAAAACGAATAGCAGTAATTGGCGGTGGAGCAGCGGGAATCTTCGGTGCAATACGATTGGCTGAACTGCTGCCAGAAGCAGAGGTAATCGTATTTGAAAAAAGTAAGAACCTATTAAGCAAAGTGAAAGTGAGCGGTGGCGGCAGATGCAACGTGACACATTCCTGCTTCGAGCCGAAAGAACTGGTGAAGTTCTATCCGCGTGGAAGCAAAGAATTGCTCTCGCCTTTCTTCTCGTTTCAACCTTCCAACATGATCTATTGGCTGCTCGATCGCGGAGTTGAAACACACACCGAAGAAGACGGACGCATGTTTCCTTCCACCAATAAATCGCAAACCATTATCGACTGCTTCATGAATGAAGCGGAAAAGCTGGGTGTTCAAATTAAAACCGAATACGCAGCTGACCTCTCTTTCCTTCAATCGTATGACGCAGTTTTAATAACAGCTGGTTCGAGTGAACTCGTATGGAAAGACCTCGAAGAAAACGGCGTGCCGTGCGTTCCGCGTGTCCCTTCCCTATTCACCTTCCACATAAACGATAAATCACTTCACGAACTTTCAGGGATTTCTGTTCCGCAGGCACAACTGGAAATTCGCGATACGAAAATAAAAACCAACGGTCCAATGCTCATTACGCATTGGGGTTTAAGTGGTCCGGCTGTGCTGAAAGCCTCTGCCTTCGGTGCACTCGCGTTGGCCGAGAAAAATTACGAAGCCACCGTTCGAATCAATTGGATCAATCAAAACTTAAACGATACACTCGACGAATTGAAAGACCTCCGCGAATCGCATCCGAAGAAAATGTGCGTCACATTCAATCCGTATCAACTCTCTTCGAGATTGTGGAATTGGCACTTGCAACGCGCCGATCTCTTCCTCAAAGACTGGGCGAACAGCAGCAACAAGTCGCTCGAGATTCTGGCTGAATCTCTCGTTCGTTGCGACCTTCCCATGACGGGCAAGAGCACCTTCAAAGAAGAATTCGTCACCGCCGGAGGAGTAAATTTGAAGCATGTGAACTTTCAAACCATGGAACACAAGCTTGTTCCGAATTTGTATTTCGCTGGAGAAGTGTTGAACATTGATGCGGTTACCGGCGGATATAATTTTCAAGCAGCCTGGACCACCGCGTGGATTGCCGCACAAGGAATTGCAGATAAATTAGCAGAATGAGTCACGAAGAATACATGCAAATAGCCCTCGACCTTTCCTTGTACGGAATGGGTTCTGTTGCTCCAAACCCCATGGTGGGATGCGTAATCGTGCACAACGACGAAATTATTTCCAAAGGATATCACACCGCTTACGGCGAACCCCACGCCGAAGTTGAAGCCATTCGTTACGTAGAAGACAAAAGCATTTTGAAGGAATGCACGCTTTACGTCACCCTTGAACCGTGCGCACATTTCGGCAAGACTCCACCTTGCGCAAACCTCATTACTGAAATGGGAATTCCGCGCGTTGTCATAGGTACACGCGACCCCTTCAGCGAAGTAAACGGAAGAGGCATTGAACACCTGAAGGCCAATGGCGTTGAGGTAATCGAAGGAATACTTGAAGACGATTGTCGATTTTTGAATCGCAGATTCTTCACCTTCCACGAAAAAAAACGTCCGTATATTATTTTGAAATGGGCACAAACCGCAGACGGATTCATTGACAAGATTCGTGAAGAAAACGAACGCGGCTCCTTCCCTATTTCTTCTTCTGAATCGCGACAGTTGGTTCACCAATGGCGCAGTTTGGAACAAGCCATTTTAGTTGGACCAACAACAGCGCTTAACGACGACCCGGCATTGACCGTGCGTTTGGTGGATGGTGAAAATCCGATTCGCATTGTAATCGATGAAAAGGGATGCCTTCCGGAAGAGCTGCAGTTGTTCAACAACGAAGCGCGAACCATTGCCTTGGTGGGCAGTGGTGTTCAAGCGAGATACAACTGCGAAATTCTTCCACTCGAAAAATCGGGCGCGGAAGAATGGATGCGTGTTTTGCATGCCGCGAATATTCAAAGCATCTTAGTTGAAGGCGGCGCTGGAATACTGAATACCTTTATTGAAAGCGGAATGTGGGATGAAATGCGCGTATTCACTTCCAACAAAAACATTGAAACCGGATTGAAAGCACCTATTCAAAAGGGTAAGCCCTATTCTGAAAAGTACATCGGAGTAGATTATTTAACTGTCACCGTAAACAAATGATCTACCTCATTTTTAGCGTCATTACGAACGCCGCAATCTATTGGCTCTTCAAGTACTTTGAACAAATTGAAGCGAAGATTTTCGAGACCATCGTCTTCAACTACATCGTTGCGTTTACTTGCGGAATTTTCTTCGTCCCGAATGTTCATGACGCTTTTCAAAGCGCCTTGCAATTCCCTGTTTGGAGCGTAGCCGGATTAATCATGGGTTCGCTCTTCATTTCGGTTTTTTACTTCATGGCCATAACAGCCAAGAAGTCTGGAATTGCCATGGCCACGCTCAGTTCGAAAATGTCGTTGGTGCTCGCCGTAATTCTTCTAGCCTTTTTAGGGAAAGGTGAAATCACGCTATTGAAAGCCATAGCGCTACTCATTGCCATGTTCGGATTGTATCTCTTCAGCGTTGACCGAAAAAGCAAGTTGAGCAAAGACATGCTCTTGTATCCGGTTGTGCTTATGCTTGGAAGTACGAGCATCGATTTCAGCATTGCGTATTTTCAAGGATTCACCACGAATCAGAATGAGCTTTCTTTGTTCACCTGCATGCCCTTCATGGGAGCTGGAATTATTGGAATTAGCATCTTGATATACAAACTCGTTATTCGAAAGGAAAAGTTCCCTCTGAAAGAATTGGGAACTGGAACATTACTCGGATTGGTGAATTACGGCTCGATCTTTTTTCTTGTTGAATTGTACCACAGCGGTTGGATGCCTGAGAGCACAATATTGCCGATCAATAATCTGTTAGTCTTGGTAATAGGATCGATTGGCGCGGTTTTTATTTTCAAAGAGAAACTCAACCGAAGAAAAATTCAAGGTTTGGTTATTTGTTTACTCGCATTAATCTTTTTGTTATGAAATTAAAATTCGTTCATGTCTTTTCGGTTTTCATTTTTATAGTTGGAAGTGCAATTTGCTCGAACGCAAACGCCCAAGCCTTTACTGCTGCGCAGCTCGATTCAGCAAACACGGCAAAGTCTATCACACAACTTTCTTCCGAAGAAAAGAATGTCATTAAGCTCATCAACTTGGCCCGCATGTATCCAAAGCAATTCGCGAAGAATTATGTAGCGAAATACGACGAAAAGAAAACCGGATTCGATTACGGACCGGCTTACGCAAAAGATAAAGCTTCATTGATTGCAACTTTGAATGAGACCAAGCCAATGAAGCCATTGATTTTTGACAATGAAATGTATGAGCTTGCAAAATGTTGGTGTCTAGAATCAGGAAAGTCGGGGGCTGTAGGACATACACGTAAAACATGCAAGTCGGGATACAACGGTGAATGTTGCAGCTACGGCTTCAACGGAGCCTTAGATATTGTTATGCAATTAATGATTGACTACAACGTCCCTGGATACGGCCATCGCAAGATTATCCTCACCCCCTATTATTCCAAAATTGGAATCAAAAACGGTATTCACAAAACATACTCTTTTTGTTCTGTAATAGATTTCAAGCAATAAAAAAAGGCCGCTCTCGCGGCCTTTTCGTTGTCTTTTCAAAAATTACTTCGACATCTTCTCAGCTAATTTCAAAGCTTCGTAAAGGTTTACAACCTTTCCTGTCTTTGAAAGCTTTCCAAATTTAATCTTCTTCTCTTCGTCACCTGGCATTACAACCTTGTGCTTCTTGTAAGAAACGCCTGACTTGATAATGATCTCGCGAACTTCTTTTCCTGTAAGATTTGGATAGTAAGCAAGAATCGATGCAGCAACACCAGCCGTAACCGGAGAAGCCATACTTGTTCCGCTTAACGGTCCGAATGCGTTGTCCAATACCGTTGCGTAAATGTCAACTCCTGGAGCATAAATATCTACCGTCTTGTCACCATAATTAGAGAAGTCAGCCGACAAGTGATCAATAGAATTGTCGCTCGCACCAATTTCCAACCAAGTTGAACAAGTCTTTCCATTTGAATAGCGAGGCGTTGGGAAATTGTCTTTCACATCAACGTCCTTCGCATCGTTACCCGCTGCGTGAACCAACAACACTCCTTTAGATTCAGCATACATTACCGCCTCGTCTACAACATCTTTATATGGAGAGTGTGATTTACCAAAACTCATGTTAATCACGCGAGCACCGTTGTCTGCAGCATAACGAATGGCATTTGCAACGTCTTTGTCGCGCTCGTCTCCGTCTGGTACACAACGAATAATCATCAGTTGAGCAGTCTTACAAATCCCGTCCATTCCTGTTCCGTTGTTCGTTGCTCCAACAATTCCAGCAACGTGCGTTCCGTGAAGTGCTTCAGGACCATCGATGTGGTTGTTTCCATAGTTACGCTCACGTGGATTGCTGTAATCATCACCCACCATTGTGCGTGGATTGAAATCTAAGTTGTAAGAATAATTCAATTGATTGTTATAATACCCAGCATATTCTTCAAGGTTAATGCCGCGCATCATAATGTTCAACACCATCCCCTTTGCTGCTTTCGCTGCATCGTCTGTTGGCTCGTATGCCGCCAATTGCTCTGCTGTGAAGTCGTTACCCAAAGCCATAGCTAATACTTCTTTATTCGCTTTGAAGGTGGTTAAAAACGCATTGAATTGCTCTGCTTCTTCCTTCACCTCTCCAACACGCTTTTCGAATTCTACTTTAATCTTCTCGTATTTCGCGAAATCTGCTTTGTCTGCTGCTGCGATAGAAGCTGCTTCTTTTCCTTCGAAACGCTTTTTCAACATAGCGTATACACGCGTGAATTCTAAATTGTCCTGTGTAACATCGCCACCTTTTCCACCAATGAAACTCCATCCATGAACGTCGTCGATGTAACCATTCTTATCATCGTCAATTCCATTGTTTGCTATCTCACCTTTATTCGTCCAGATGTTCGCATTCAAGTCTTTATGGAAAGTCTCCGATCCACTGTCAATAATTGCAACTACAACCGGAGTCGCAGTCTTTCCTTTTTCCGCCATGTAGGCATGCGCCTTAACTGCACTCACGCCAGGAAGCCCGTCGGTAGCCATGTCAGCGTGTTGCCACTGTGTTTTAATGTCTGCATTTTGAGCAGTAACCGCGAACGGTATAGATAATGCCGAGAAAACAATTGAAGCGAATCTTTTCGATAAGAAAGAATTCAGCTTCGAATTCAAAATTGGTTTGTTCATATGTGTTTAGTTGATGTTGCGAAATAAGGAAAGAAAGTTCGGATTATTGCTTCATAATATAAAAAAATATGTCATTTCCATCAGATCTTGAAATTGCACAAGCGTGCAAGATGAAGCACATCAATGAAATTGCTTCGAAGCTGAACATCAATACCGATGACCTAGAGCATTACGGCAAGCACAAAGCCAAGCTTCCGCTCAATTTAATTGACGAAGCAAAAGTGAAGCAGTCGAAATTAATTTTGGTGACCGCAATTACTCCAACTCCTGCCGGAGAAGGAAAGACAACCACTTCCATTGGTTTGAATGAAGGGTTAAATAAATTAGGAAAGAAAGCGGTAGTTGTTCTTCGCGAGCCATCGTTAGGACCAGTATTCGGAATAAAAGGTGGTGCTGCTGGAGGCGGATACGCCCAAGTGGTTCCAATGGAAGATATCAATCTTCATTTCACCGGAGACTTTGCTGCTATTGAAAAAGCGAACAACCTACTTTCTGCATTAATCGATAACAACCTTCAAAATAAGCAAGGGAACTTGGGTCTTGATCCACGTTTGATTTATTGGAAGCGCGTAATGGACATGAACGACCGTTCATTGCGAAACATTACCATTGGTTTGGGTGGAACCGGAAACGGGATTCCTCGTCAAGACGGATTCAACATTACCCCCGCTTCTGAAGTCATGGCAATCCTTTGCATGAGCAAAGACCGCGAAGACTTGAAAAAGAAATTGGGAAACATCTTCGTTGGATTCACCTACGATCGCAAGCCCATCTATGCGCGCGATTTGAAAGCGGAAGGCGCTATGGCTCTGCTCTTGAAAGATGCCATTATGCCGAACTTGGTTCAAACCTTAGAAGGCAATCCTGCTATTCTTCACGGTGGTCCTTTCGCAAACATTGCACAAGGAACCAACACCATTATGGCAACGAAAATGGGAATGTCTTTGGCGGACTATGTAGTTACTGAGGCTGGATTTGGAGCCGATTTAGGTGCAGAGAAATTCATGCACATCAAGTGTGGCGCAGCAGGTATTGCTCCAGATGCAATTGTTCTTGTGGCTACGGTTCGCGCTTTGCGTCACCACGGTGGTGCGAAAAAAGAAGAGTACAACACCGCTAACATGGAGCGCGTAACCAACGGTTTCGCGAACCTTGAAAAGCACATCGAGAACTGCAAGAAGTTCGGAATTACTCCAGTTGTTGCCTTGAACCACTTCCCTACCGACTCACAAGAAGAGATCGATTTCGTTATTGCGAAATGTGCTACAATGGGCGTGAAAGCAGTTGTTGCAAGAGGTTTCTCAGATGGTGGAAACGGTATGATGAATTTGGGTGAAGCCGTATTGGATGTGATTGAAAACGGAAACAGCGAATTCCGCAGACTATACTCGAACGATCAACCTGTGAAGGAAAAGATTGAAATCATTGCGAAAGAAATCTACGGCGCTGAACGCGTAAACTACACGAAAGAGGCGGAAGGAAATCTTCGCACCATCGAGAAATTAGGCATAGCGAACTTCCCTATTTGCATGGCGAAGACACAAAAGTCTTTCAGCGACGACGAATCGAAAATTGGTCGTCCAACAGGATTCACCATCACGGTTCGTGAATTCGAATACGCAGTAGGTGCTGGATTCATTATTCCTATTTTGGGTGAAATGATGCGTATGCCTGGTTTACCGGCTGTTCCAGCAAGTGAGCATATGGACATTGATAACAACGGTGTTATTACTGGATTGTCATAAATCATGAAGGCTTCTTTAAACTACCAAGCATTGAAGAACGGGCAACCGGTCTCCGATGCTTTGGTGGTTGAAGTGCCTGTTCAATTATTTATTGAAGAAGAACCGCTCACGGTGTCTATGTGCACACCAACACACATTCGTGAATGGGCTTATGGAATTTTATTTACGGAAGGAATTATTCGATCTGCTGATCAAGTTCTTTCCTATTCTGAAAAAGAAGTTGATCATCAGTTAATCCTTCGAGTTACTCTGAATAATGCCACACAGGCCATCACGAACAAACGTTCGTTGCTTAGTGTATCTGCATGTGGGATTTGTGGAAAGACGGCGTTTGAGCCGGCTACGCGAAGCGATGACGAACGAAGTTCGATGACACCAAGTGATGACGAACAAAGTTCGATGACACTTCGTGATGACCGCGAAGCGGATGACGAACGAAGTTCGATGACGCTCCGCGAGGGGATTGCGCAAATGATGGTGCAGTTAAGAGCGTCTCAAACCTTATTTGAGGAAACAGGTGGATGCCATGCGGCGGGAGTGTTCAATAGAGATGGCCGGCTTATTTTCGCAAGCGAAGACATTGGCCGTCACAACGCCGTTGACAAAGTAATCGGACATTTACTCTTAAACAATCAACTACGCTCGGCCAAATACATCGTGGTAAGCGGAAGGGTTTCGTACGAGATTGTCGCGAAGTGCTTTGCTGCGGGAATACCCAATCTTGCAGCTGTTTCATCTCCTTCATCGCTAGCCGTAGACTACGCAAAAGAATTAGGCCTATCGCTCTTTGCCTTCTGCAGAGAGAATCGCGTTACACAATACGCCTAAAAAAAAATGCCCCTTCCGAAGAAGAGGCATTTCATTTTCCTTGAAAATATTCTTATTTCTTAGAATAAACTTTTACCAAAGTAATGTCGAACATTAACGTTGAATACGGAGGAATTGGTCCTTGATCCATATCGCGGTATGCCAAAGCAGAAGGGATAAATAAACGAATCTTTCCACCTTCTTTCACCTTTTGCAATCCTTCAGTGAACCCTGGGATTAATCCTCCCAAGTTGAACGTTACAGGCTTTCCAGCATCAGATGCATCGAACGTTTGTCCGTTCATTAATTTTCCAACATACTCAACTTGAACTGAATCTTGTGCTGTTGCATAAGCGCCTGTTCCTTCCTGAGTAACAACGTACATCAATCCGGACTCAGCTACTTGAACACCAGGTGTGTTATTCTTGATTGAATCAAGAACAGAAGTTTCTTTTGTCTTAACTGAAGCCAACTTCGCTTTTTCACGACGTTGGAAATAGTTATCTAAGAACATTTGCGCTTCTTCCATTTCCATACCTGCAGCACCGTTAGCTGCCTTTTCGAAAATGTTGTAGTTAATCAATGAATCAATCTCCATGCGTTGCATGTTCTCGCCAATAGCTAATCCCAATGCAAATGAAAGACTGTCGTTTGTTGAAGTTAATGCAACAGTCGCAGCTGTTCCGCCATGTCCTTTTTCAGAAATGTGAGGAGCTATTACTAAGGCAACGATAGACATTAACTTAATTAAAATGTTCATTGAAGGACCAGATGTGTCTTTGAAAGGATCACCAACAGTATCTCCAGTTACAGAAGCTTTGTGTGGTTCAGACTTTTTGTAGAACATCTCGCCGTTGATCTCAACGCCTTTCTCGAATGACTTCTTCGCGTTGTCCCATGCACCACCTGCGTTAGATTGGAACATACCCATCAATACACCCGATACAGTTACACCCGCTAACAAACCACCCAATACTTCTGGACCGAAAATGAATCCAACAACTACCGGGGTAATCAATGCAATGGCTCCAGGAGCAATCATTTCACGAATAGATGCTTCAGTAGAAATAGCAACACACTTTTCGTATTCTGGCTTCGCTTTGTATTCCATAATTCCTGGAATCTCACGGAACTGACGACGAACTTCGTTCACCATATCCATAGCCGCACGTCCAACAGCTGCAATAGCCAAAGACGAGAAGATGAATGGAATCATTCCACCTACAAACAAACCGGCCAATACCGGAGCTTTGTAAATGTCGATCGCATCTATACCTGCAATTCCAACGAACGCTGCGAACAAGGCCAATGATGTCAATGCTGCAGATGCAATAGCGAATCCTTTTCCTGTTGCTGCAGTAGTGTTACCTACAGCATCTAAGTTGTCTGTGCGGTGACGAACTTCTTCTGGAAGTTGGCTCATTTCAGCAATACCACCCGCGTTATCTGCGATTGGTCCGAATGCATCAATAGCCAATTGCATAGCCGTTGTAGCCATCATACCTGCAGCTGCAATAGCCACACCGTATAAACCAGCGAACTCATAAGAACCATAAATACCAGCAGCCAATACTAAGATTGGAAGAACAGTAGATTCCATACCTACAGACAAACCACCAATGATGTTAGTCGCGTGTCCAGTAGCAGATTGTTTGATAATAGAAAGAACTGGACGTTTTCCCATTGCAGTGTAATATTCGGTAATGATGCTCATTAAAGCACCAACCACAAGACCTACCATGATTGCCCAGAATACACCCATTCTCGTTACTTCAACACCACGAGCTGAATCTGTCCAAGACATTGTCTCTGGAAGCATCCAATTCACAATAAAGAACGACGCTACAGCTGTAAGAATGATACTTGACCAGTTACCTAAATTCAATGCGTTTTGAACGTTCCCCATTTCGTCTTTCACACGAACGAACAACATACCAATGATAGAGAAGATAATTCCTAATCCGGCAATCAACATCGGCAATAAGATTGGAGCAATTCCACCGAAGTTATCCTTCGATACCAACTCTCTTCCCAATACCATGGTCGCAAGAATGGTTGCAACATAAGAACCGAACAAGTCAGCTCCCATACCCGCAACGTCACCTACGTTGTCACCTACGTTATCTGCAATTGTTGCTGGGTTGCGCACGTCATCCTCAGGGATACCTGCTTCAACCTTTCCAACTAAGTCAGCCCCTACGTCTGCAGCTTTGGTGTAAATACCTCCACCCACACGAGCGAACAATGCAATCGATTCAGCACCTAAAGAGAATCCCGCAAGAACCTCTAATGCTTTCTCCATTTCAATTCCGTTCACGCCTGCACCTGTAGCTTTTACATATAAGGTGTAAAATACGATGAACAAAGATCCTAATCCAAGTACTGCTAAACCAGCAACACCAAGACCCATGACAGAACCTCCGGTGAAACTTACTTTTAACGCTTGAGCTAAACTTGTGCGTGCAGCTTGAGTTGTACGAACGTTTGCTTTAGTTGCGATGTTCATACCTATGTATCCTGCCAATGCAGAAAGTACAGCACCAATTAAAAACGAAACTGCAATAAGCGGAGAAGAATTCTCTACAGTTGTTCCAGACCACGCTAAAAGCGCACCTGCGATAACCACGAAGTAAGCCAACACTTTCCATTCGGCTTTCAAGAATGCCATAGCACCCTTGGCAATGTAACCTGCAAGCTCTTGCATGTTCTCGTCACCAGCATCTTGCTTAGTCACCCATGCAGACTTAATAGCCATGAACAAAATTCCAAGCAGACCTAACGCTGGAATTGAATAGAGCACAATATCGCCCCATTGTAAGTTTCCCATAATTTATTTTTTACTATTAAACGGGTGCAAAAATAGGTGTTTTTGCCTTAGATGCAAAAACTAATTTACCATTCAGATAGTGCACTCAATAGATCCTCTAAAAGGTACGCTTGTTGGTCACCGGTAGCCATGTTGCGCATTTGCCAAAGGCCCGACTTTACTTCATCTTCGCCAACAACAACTACAAAAGGAATCTTATTATCATCGGCATATTTGAATTGCTTCTTCAACTTCGCTTCTTCCGGATACATCTCACATGACACACCCGCGTTGCGAATTTGCTTTAGCAAATGAAACGCAGCCGATGTGGTTTCACCACCGAATTGAACCAACAGCACTTTCGTTCCTGAGGTTGCAGATTCGGGGAATAGGTTCAACTCTGAAAGGACTTCAAAAATGCGATCGGCACCAAAAGAGATTCCAACGCCTGAAACGCCCTTCCAACCGAATATTCCAGTTAAATCATCGTATCGTCCGCCACCGCATATACTTCCCATCTGAATTCCCTTTGCCTTCACTTCGAAGATGGCTCCGGTGTAATAATTCAATCCACGAGCAAGCGACACATCAAAAATGAGTTCACCTTTGTTCATGCCCGACTTCTGAACTTCATTCCACACGAAGGTCAACTCTTCAATTCCTTTTAATCCTGTTTCAGAATTTCCCAAAACCGATTTCAAGAAATTCATTTTTTCATTGAAGTCAGAAAGTACATTCAACGACTTGAAGGTTTGAAAGGTCTCATCGGGAATTCCCATTTCATTCAATTCCTTCTGAACTGCTTTTTCACCAATCTTGTCCCACTTGTCTAAGACAACAGTCAGCCCCATAAACTTATCGGCCACTCCTGTTGCTTCAGCTATTCCGGCTAAAATCTTACGGTTGTTAATGACAATTGAAAATCCAGGAAGGTTCAAGTTGGAAAGAACTTCGTCGAACAACTGAACCAATTCCACTTCCACCCAAAGACTATCTGTGCCAACCACGTCGGCATCGCACTGATAGAACTCGCGGAATCTTCCGCGTTGCGGACGGTCGGCGCGCCATACGGGCTGAATCTGATATCTACGAAAAGGAAGAACAACAGCGTTTCTGTTCATGGCCACGAAGCGCGCGAACGGAACAGTTAAGTCATAGCGCAAAGCGCGATCACAAATTTCAAACGACAATTTGCGCGAATCTGAAAGTTTTTCAGAAGCCACGTCTTTCAAAAAATCACCGTTGTTAAGAATCTTGAAAATAAGCTGATCACCCTCTTCTCCGTACTTACCTGTAAGGGTAGAAAGGTTTTCCATGGAAGGAGTTTCCAACGGTTGGAAGCCGTACTTCTCAAATGCAGCGCGTATTACGCCAAACAAATAATTTCGTTTGCGCATAACATCAGGCGCAAAATCACGTGTTCCTTTCGGTATTCCAATGGGTGTGCTCATAATTCAGAATGCAAAGTAAAGACTTGAAAGCCGTTGGGCAATAATTTTCTTTAATAAGAGTTCGGATTGTCGAAATACAACTGACTATCTTTGTTGCAATGAAAGGAAAACTACTTCTGGTAATAATTACCGTGCTTTTTCTCGGTTTGGGTTCTGCAAATGCGCAGCTTCCTCCCAAGGTAGTGCAAGTCTCGGGTGTTGTCTTAATTAGCGATTCGCTCTTCCCTGCGGGATTTGTTGCAATCTATCGTGCGAAAGACCGTCGCGGAACGTATTCAGGTCGCGATGGATATTTCACCTTACCAGTTATGGTTGGTGATACACTTTTCTTTTCGTGTACTGGTTTAAAAGATTCGTATTTCGTTATTCCTGCAGATACCAAAGAGAATCAACTCTCAATGGTTCAAGTGATGAATATGGAAAGTTATATGCTTCCAACAGCATACATTCTTCCCTACCCTTCGAAAACAAGATTACGTGCTGAAATTCTTTCGCTGGATTTACCAGGAGACGAATACGTTTCATTTCACCGTGAAGGTAACGACATTGTGAATTATGACGGAATGCTTGATTTTAGTGCACAATCTTATCGTTCTGCTTCTTCGCAACTTCAAAGTAGATACACCAACGGATTCTATTCGGGTGGAAATTT
>JBILOU010000063.1:0-11353 GCA_044374295.1 Flavobacteriales bacterium
AGAAGGTGGAGGGTTTTTGCTTGCATAATGAAGGGCTAAGTTACGGAATGTGGAAGCAAGAATGCCTTCGGCGAATGTTCTCTGAACGAATGCCTTCGGCGAATGTCTTCGACTGTTTTAATTACGCAGTAGGAATTATGAAATAGGAATTACGAAGTAGGAATAAAACCGAAGGTTTTCCAATTACGTAGTTTCCAATACGAAGTTAAACGCCTCTTGCTTCAGCCTAAAATGTTGTGAAAGTATTCGAATCGAGTTTTTAGAAAACGCCTTTTTCCCATTCAGCATATCACTAACAAGACCAGGACTAACTTGAAGGAGTTGGGCGAGGTCAATTCCTTTCATGTTGTGTTCAATCATAAGCGCTTTTAAAAGCTCGTGCGGTGGAATAGGGCTACTTGCTAATTTTTCGCTGTCGTATTTGTCAATGAGCAATTGAAGAAGTTCTATCTCGCCGGTGATGTCTTTAGATTTCTCTTTAATCTCTCCGAGTAATTCCATTCGCGTGCAGTATTCGAAGTATTGCTTTTTTGATTTGATGATGGTGTATTTCATTTTTTTTGATTCGAAGTGAAGTCTGAAGTTGTTATTGTTTTTATTTAACAAACTCGAATCGAAAATAATGGTGAATTTTGAGAATTCACAAAAAGTGAATAAAAATCCAATGTCTTTTACAACTATAGAAATCGGAATGATGGATCACCGAAGGTGATTGATTGCGTAGCAATTGATCACGCAGTGATTGATCGGATCGATTAGCAGTGTTTCCTCGGCGAATAAACCTCCGGTTCCTCTAAAAACTGCGAAGGTTTTTCTATTTCAGGAAGGATAGTATAGACTTGCGCGTCCATGGCGGCAGCGAGTTTCCCGAGGGTGAGGATTTGTGGGTTGGATTTGCCGTTTTCTATTACGCTGAGGTTCGGAACATCCATACCAACTTTATATGCGAGATCTGCCTGCGACATCTTCAGTTTCTTGCGTTTGGCTTTTATGTTCTTTCCAAGTTCTTCAAGGTATTCTTTGTCGTTCTTCGGCATGCAGCGAAGGAACTTGCATTACCAAAAATTAATGTTATGTATATACATAACTACTGAAAATTGATTTATGTTTGTCTAACCTTAAAAAATTATAGCAATTCTTTCCTTAAGCATAAATCAAAACTGTATGAAAACAACCAGACTTTCTTTCTTCCCTTCTCTTACCCTTTTCTTAACCTCTCTTACCCTTTTATTCTCAACTGCTGCGCAAGCCCAAGTCCCATCATACGTCCCAACAGACGGACTAGTCGGTTACTGGCCTTTTAACGGCAATGCGAATGATGAAAGTGGGAATGGGAATAACGGTGTTTCAACTGGTGTTAATTTAATTGCAGATAGGAATGGTGAGCTAAATTCAGCATATGAGTTTACCACTAACGGATGGAGTCCTGGGAGCCAATTGTCCGAAGTTTATATTCCGTACAACAATTCCTTCAATGTAAGTCAAATTTCAATTTCAACTTGGATTAAAACATACGATTGGGGTTGGCCAGGAAGTTGGGGAGTTATTATAGCGCGATTTGAACAAGGTTACTCTAATCCAAATGGGGAGTCATGGGCAATAGGAGTTAGTACATTATCTAATCCACTAAATAATGGCGAATTACGCTCTGTCCTTATCGAACACCCACAAAATAATTTCGAGAATATAGGAAATCAACTTTCTGTTAATGATTGGACTCATTTAACAGTAACTTTCGATGGTTTTGTTCATAGACAATATATTGACGGAGTTTTAGCTTATCAATCGAGCGCTCCTGTCGGATTTGTATTGAATCAGCAAGGAACATCAGGAATATCCATTGGTGTGTCTGATCAAGCTAATGGACATTGGCAGCCTTACAATGGGGTTATCGACGACATCGGAATCTGGAACCGCGCATTAACTGCCGACGAAGTATTGGCCTTGTACAACGGGTGCAATGTAACCCCGCAAGTTGTAGGTGGAAATACGACCCCCGGTGCATTTTCAAGTTCAATCTATACATGCAACAACAATGCAGGTAGCGCATACACTTGGACTGTGAACAACGGTGTTATTGTAAGCGGACAAGGAACGAATTCGGTTACCATCCTATGGGGTGCAGAAGGAGTTGGAAGTGTTTCAGTTGTTGAGACAACCGGAGACGGTTGTGTTGGTGGTGAAGTTGTTTATAATGTGAATGTGCAATGTGTCGTTTCAGGAAACGAGATAACTGGTCCGGTTGGTCCAGAGGCATTTTCAAATTCAACATACACATGCAATGGTGCTGTGAATAGCACTTATAACTGGACAGTCACCAACGGCGTAATAGCAAGCGGACAAGGAACAAACACTGTAAACATTCTATGGGCCTCAACGGGTTTAGGAAATGTTAGTGTTGTTGAAACAACCGCTGAAGGTTGTGTAGGCACAACTCTTTCACAAGATGTTGTTGTTATTCCAACCAACGTTGAAGAGCTTTCGAATCAATTGATTTTGTATCCGAATCCGGTTGCCACAGAACTCAACCTTCAAATCACATCTGACCTTATCGGCACAGATCTTTTTGTTTTCGATGCACTCGGCAAACAAATCTTGAAGCAACAAATTCTTTCAACCAACACAATCATTAACACTTCGTCATTTGCAGCGGGGAATTATGTTGTGAAAGTGGGTGGAGTGGTTAAGAAGTTTGAGGTGATTAAATAGAGCTCGCTCTGCGAGCGGTATCCGAACTGCCCCCACTGATAGGTGGGGGTTATTTTTTGTAATATACTTTTTGCTTAAATCAAAAGACTTCTGCCTAGCTTTTATCCCCCAGCTTCACTGGGGGCATTTCGGATGTCGCCCTGAGGGGCTTTTAAAATCATCCTCGATGATCAATCTGACTTTGTCAGATCAATTGCTGCGCAATCAATCACCTGCGGTAATCAATCCGAAGGATTAATCGGAACGATTGATCGCGAAGCGATTGATTCGAAGAATTGATCACGCAGTGATTGATCTGAAAGATTGATTCGAAGCATTGATCACCGAAGATGAGTAAGTATTTCCTTAACAAGCCCGTCCAATCGTGAGAACGCAAACCATCGTTTCCCGAGGTCTTTCAATGAAGCACCAATGTGGTAAAGTTCTTTTTCGTCGAGAATCAAAAAACGATCATGTGCGTTTTTCAGAATACGGATTTCAATGGGGTCGTATTGCGCATTTTGTTTTTCAAGATCAAGTTTTAATTGGGCGGTAATTTTTTCAGTATAAATAATACAGTGGACTTTTTTATTTCTTTTTGAAAGTTGAAGTAGTGTTGTTTCGTCGATGTAGTTGTCGATGAGAATAATCGATTTTTTTGCTTTAGAAATAAGCTCGTTGGAAAAGACATAGGCATCAAAGATCTTATCGTTGAAGAAAATACCGGACTTCGGCTTGAGTTGATTGTCCAACTTTGAAAAAATCAAATCAATTCTTTTTGCTTCCTCTATAACTCTGTTTTCAATGGAGTTGATTTTTTGATTGAGTAATTGTCCAAAATTGACATTGTTTCGAAAGAGAATAAATGAATTGATAATGTGAATGCTCATTTTTGTTGCAATCTCGGTTCTTAAGATTGTTGCAACCATTGCAATTCCATGTTCAGTAAAAGCAAATGGTAATGTAGAGGAATGTTTAAGGGATTTTAACCGGTCGCAAATTGCGACCAGTTCTTGTTTTTCCTTTTTGTCAAGTTGATAATAAAATGAGTCAGGAAATCGGAGAGCGTTTCTTTTTACTTGCTCGTTAAGTCGTTTTGTTGAAGTTTGAAAGAATTCTGCGAGGTCTCTATCGATAATCACTTGCATTCCGCGAATGGTAAAAATTCGCGATTCTATTTCTGATTTAATTAGATTTTGTTCCATAAAGCAAACCTATTTCCCGGAACTGTGAATGTCAAGAAACTGTTATGCGCGTTTATGCGAAGCAGGAATCCTACGGATCAATCTGACTGCGTCAGATCAATTCTTCGAATCAATCGCTTTGCGATCAATCGTTCCGATTCATCCGTAGGATTGATCACCGACGGTGATTGATTGCATAGCAATTGATCACGCAGTGATTGATCTGCAAGATTGAACCGAAGGTTTTCCAATCTATATTAGCACCATGAGAAACGTCCGAATAGTACCGCCTGCAACACTTACAGGCATTCGCTTGAAACACCTCAAAGACGCAGCGTGCGGTGTGCCCGCTATTACTTCAACCTTTAAACACATTGCCGATGAAATGGGCATGATTAAAGGTTGGAAACTGCTTCAAAAATTAAATCAAAAAGACGGTATCGACTGCCCAGGCTGCGCTTGGCCAGATCCAACACATAGATCAAAGCTCGGAGAGTATTGCGAGAACGGTGCAAAGGCAATCGCCGAAGAAGCCACCGACAAACGTTGCACTCCCGATTTCTTCGCGCAACACACCGTGGAAGAAATGAGCGATTGGAGCGACTACATCATCGGGAAAAGCGGACGCATAACAAACCCCATGTTCCTTGAAAAAGGAAGCAGTAAATACAAACCGGTTTCATGGGATTTTGCTTTAAGTCGCATCGCACAAGAACTCGACAATTGCGCAACACCCGACGAAGCGGTTTTCTATACTTCTGGAAGAACAGGCAACGAGGCCGCTTTTTTATATCAACTCTTCGTTCGGAAATTCGGAACCAATAACCTTCCCGATTGCAGCAACCTGTGTCATGAAAGTTCTGGAACCGCACTCATTGAATCGCTCGGTATAGGCAAAGGAACAGTGAAACTCGAAGACCTTCACATTGCAGATGCTATTTTGGTAATCGGACAAAACCCTGGGACCAATCATCCGCGTATGATGGCAGCGCTTTCCAAATGCAAAGCAAACGGAGGAAAGATCATACACATCAATCCACTTCCAGAAGTGGGAACAACGAAGTTCATCGATCCACAAAGCCCCATCGAAATTCTAAAAGGAGGAACGCAACTCGCCGATCATTTTTTGCAAGTGCGTGTAGGCGGAGATCATGCCTTATTCAAAATGATCGGACATTACCTGAAGACGCTTGAACAAGAAGTAGGAGGGGTGCTCGATCAGAAATTCGTTGAAGAAAAAACAGAAGGATTCATCAATTATTGGAACAGCCTCGAAGAAGTGAACCTCGATGAATGCGCTGAAATCAGCGGCATTTCAAAAGCGCAAGCTTTCGAAGTGGCTGAACTCATTTCAAAAAAGAAAAATATTATTTCATGTTGGGCCATGGGTCTTACCCAGCAGAAAAAGGCAGTAGCCATTATTCAAGAACTGGTAAATATTCACTTGGTTTTAGGTGCGGTCGGAAAACCAGGTGCGGGACTTTGCCCGGTGCGTGGACACTCTAACGTGCAAGGAGATAGAACCATGGGCATTAATGAAAAGCCGCGCGAACCATTCCTTCTCGCACTAGACAAACGCTACAACTTCACTGCACCGAGAGAACACGGGTTCGACGCGGTAGAGGCCATTGAAGCCATGTCTAAAAAACAAGTCAGAATCTTCATTGGCCTAGGTGGAAACTTCGTTTCAGCAACACCCGACAGCGTCTTCACCGGTAAAGCCATGCAGCAAGTGCCGCTTACCGTGCACATCTCTACCAAACTCAACCGCTCACACTTGGTAACCGGCGAAGAGGCACTCATACTTCCGTGCCTAGGAAGAACGGAAATAGATTTGCAAGAAGGCGGAGAACAATTCGTGACCGTTGAAAATTCCATGGGAATCGTGCATCGCTCACGCGGAAGCGTTACCCCAGCCTCAGAACTGTGCATGAGCGAGCCTGCAATCGTTTGCGAAATCGGAAACGCTTGCAAGAAGACATCCGATCTGCCTTGGAAAAAGTGGAGAGGCAATTACGATTTCATTCGTGAAGAAATTGAAGCCACCATTCCAGGTTTCGATAACTACAACAAGCGTGTTCGTGACGCCGACGGTTTCTATCTTCCAAACGGTCCGCGCGAAGGCAAGTTCACAACTCCTTCAGGAAAGGCACAGTTCAGAACAGAGCCACTTCAACACATAGAAATTCCAACCGGACATTACGTCTTAATGACCATTCGCACACACGATCAGTTCAACACAACGGTATACGGACTTGACGATCGTTACCGCGGAGTAGAGAACGAGCGTCGCGTGTTAATGATGAACGAAGAAGATATTCTTGCTGCCGGATTTCAACCCAAAGAGTTAGTGAATATTATTTCAGTGCATGAAGGAGTAGAACGTAAGGCTATCAAGTTTCACGTCGTTCCGTACGATATTCCCAAAGGTTGCGCAGGGACTTATTTCCCAGAAACGAATTGCTTGGTTCCCTTGCACCACACGGCTGAGCGAAGCAATACGCCAATCAGTAAATTCTTAATAGTTCGTTTCGAAAAATACAACGGAGAGGAAGGATGATTTCAAAAGTTTTGTGGTTTCCAATTAATATCCTTCAACTTTTATTGTTGTTGGTGTGGACTGTTTTCTGCGGGATCTTCGGAATGGTCTTCGCATTAGTAACCAACCCAACGTATTCGCACAGAATAATGGGATATTACATTTTTTCACCCGTGATTCTTGCTATTTCAATGGTGCGAGTAAAGGCGAAAGGAGTAGATAATGTTCTTGACGAACCCGCGATTTATGCCGCGAATCACGCGTCACAATTAGACATTCCAATCATCTGTACACGTGTGAATAGACCACTTTTTTTTATTGGGAAAATTGAATTGAAAAAGATTCCTATCTTAAGTCAGTACATGAAAATCGTGGGAATGATTTTCGTCGACCGAAAGAATCGCGAACGCGCCATGGCGAGCATGCGCACTGCTATTCAAGACATTCAAGGAGGAAAAAGCATTGCCGCTTTTCCGGAAGGAACACGCACGAAAACAGGAGAACTCTTGCCTTTCAAAAAGGGTGTCTTCACCATTGCGAAAGAGGGGAGAATCCCCATCGTTCCCATTGCTGTAATTGGAAGCGCAAAGGCGCTCGCTAGCGGAAGTTTTTTTCTTCGTCCTGCTACTGTTGAACTAAGAATCTTACCCGCTTTGAAGGGCGATGATTTTTTCAATATGAGCATTGAAGAAATGGCGAACCACACGCGCTCGCTTATTCAACAAGAAATAGAAAAAGGTTAGAAAGGAAATCCCAATCCCAAGTTCAAGACAGGTTGCAGTTTGAATGTGCTAGGAGTATTATTCACGTTGGAAAGAAACGCATTGTACTCGTCTTTTCCTTGCCATAACCATTTTTCTCCGTCGATTTTCAAGGGATCTCTCAACGGAATTCCTACATCCATTCGAACAATAAAAAAGTCGAAATCTAAACGTAGTCCCGCCCCTGTACCAACAGCGAACTCCTTTAAAAACCTGCTCTTATTGAACTCTGCACCGGGACGGCTATTGTCTACATTCGCTAACCAAATGTTTCCAGCGTCTACGAAAAATGCCGCTTGAAACATGTGTGTAATCTTAAAGCGATACTCCGCATTGAATTCCAATTTAATGTCTCCAATGTTATTGAACGAACGCACCACAGTGGTGTCTCTGAAAGTTCCAGGTCCAAGCGTTCGTGCTTGCCATGCGCGCAATCCGTTCGCACCACCGCTGAAATAACTTTTTTCGAACGGGAGTGAAGAAAGGTTTTTAAGCGGAATACCAACCCCAACAAATGCCCGAAAGGCAAACTTGTTTCGATCGTCGGATTGCGTGTAGTATCGAACATCGTGATCAGACTTCACGTATTGCGCAAAGCGAATGTTATTGATTTCATAACTACCTAAAGAGTCAGTTGAAACATTAGGTAGACGCTGATAAATCGCGCGAAGCAAGTTTCCAGCACCTTCAAGAATGTTTCCGCGGTAATAGAATGAACGTGGCTGATTGCCGTCTTTCTGGGTGTTTACAGTGTATCCCAAGCGTGAAGCTAAAATCAAATGATCTTGATAACTGTTCGCCAAATAACTATCGTTCAAAGAACCTAACCATTGATCAAATGCAACAGAGCGATCAATTTTAATCAAGCTCAATTCAGCCCACTGAATATCGAACGAAGAAACTGTTTCCGGATTTTCAATGAAAGTCCACCCGAAACTTACTTGCGAAAGTGTTCGCGTATAATCGGGTCTGCGCTGGTAGTTCAACCCAGCATGCAGCGTGCTTTTTGGGTCATTGCTTCGACTGGTTTTCGCTAAGTCACGTGGAAACAAGCGAGGCAATATTAAATTCAATTCAGGTCCAATTTCAAACGTATTCAATTGAAAAGCACGTTGCACAATTTGATCGCCCGTGTTCGTTGAAGCGGATGCGCCTCCCAATAATTGCGAAGCCTCAGCTCCGACAACGGTCTTGAATTCAAACGACTCTGCTCCACGGAAAACATTGCGATGCTTGTAGATGAAGTTGCCGTAGATACCCATGTTACCCGCTCTGTTGGTCACACGTGGGTCAAAGCTTAAGGCTTGTTTCTTATTCGGTGCCAAGAGCACTTTGACGTCTAATAGCGCCTGTCCGGTCTTCGCGTCGTTTCGTGGTGTAAGTTGAATGTTTACTGTTTTGAATACCCCCAATTGCGTGAAGCGCTTGTATGTCTCATCGAGATAACGTTGCTGATAAAGCTGTGTTTCCTTCACCTCAACGCGTCTATCAAGAATAACAGGTTTCACGCACGATAAGCCAACACTGTATATGTCTAGGCCTTTGTACTCAATGGTATCCGTCGGAGTTTCATTTGGATTTAATGGGTCGAAAGAGGTGTTGAATGAAATATTTCCAATATAAAATTTACGATGAGGCAATGTTTTTCCAGTGAAGTTTCCGTAGCCATCTAGCGCCTTTTGATTCAACACGGTAAGCTTCACATTCACTTCTTTCGGAGAAGTCACTGTGTCTAATTGATAGACGATGTAATCTGGAATAAATTCGTAGAACCCTTCATTGGATAGCTTTAGCGTGATACGTCCTCTTTCTGCATCGAGATTGTCAACGCGAAAGCGCTCGCCCGATTTCACCAAGCAGTTTTCTTTGAGCTTGGGAATTTGCTTTAGAATATTCGGGTCTTCTGTTGACCACTCCACATTTTTTATCGTGTACAAATCTTTCAACTCGACGTGATAAATCACATTACTCTTTTTGCCTTCTTTCCAGAATAAACTTTTTTCAGTATTTAGTTGCCATTCGCCACGAACTTCTGCATTGAAGTAACCGTTCTTCCGCAAATAGATTTCCATTTGTCTGGCTCCTTTGTTTACCAACGATGTGTCGAGTAGAACAGGGGGTTCACCCACGGTATAGGCTAACCAAGGCCATAAACCGTTGCATTTCTTCGGGTCTTTGTGTCTTTTGTTTTTGCGAGTCTCTTTGTCGTAACGTTTCTTATTTATTCTCGCGCAACGCTTATCAATGCGCAATTGAGATCGCTCTAAAAATTTCCTCGGAACGAAGGTATTCAAACGCATATTCAATCGAAACATTAAGGTCTTTCGATTGGGCTTAAGCTTGGTCAAATACAAGAGCTCATCTGCGCTTACATCTGTGACCGTGAGTAAATCGTTTTTGTGCTCAATGAAATCGACTTTGTGATCTTCGAAATAAATCTCTCCTTCACCTAAGTTGTTTTGAATGGTGCACGAAGAATAAGCCATAGCAATTATTCCACAAATGAGTATTTGTGAGAATCGGCTTTTCTGAAAAATCTTCTTTTGCATCATTTCTACAAATATCTATCGCATCTTTGTATAAATAAAATTTAATGTCCATTTCCAAGAACGAAATCAAGCTAATTCGCTCGTTGCAACAGAAGAAGTTCAGAATGCAAGAGCAATTGTTCGTTGTGGAAGGAAGAAAGGCAGTGGAAGAAGCTTTGGGCTTTGAGTCGAGTGTTGTAAAAGCCTTTACTTCAGACGAAGATTTTTCAGTGAAGTTTCAAGTTCCGCTTATTCATGAGCGTGACATGGAACAAATCTCAAGTTTGACTCAACCTCCCGGATATTTGGCTGTCTTGAAACAGAAAAACACCGCCTTGCATAGCATTGAAGGAAAAACGTTTTGTGTTGCAAATGCTATTTCAGATCCAGGGAATTTAGGCACGCTCATTCGCACGTGTGAATGGTTTGGAGTTGATGCTTTGCTGCTCGACGATCAGTGCGTAGATGTATACAATCCGAAAGTAGTTCAAGCCACTATGGGAAGTGTTTTGCGTTTGCCTTTTGCTTCTGCAACTTCCGATGAACTCATTGAATATTTTAGGTTGAAGGAAATTCCGCTGCTAGCAGCAGATCTGAATGGAACGCCAATTCAATCCTTCAAAGCACCTGAAAAATGGGCACTGGTAGTTGGAAGTGAAAGTCACGGAGTTTCAGAACAGTTTGTTGAAGCGTCTGCCACACGATTAACCATTCCTTCTATGGGAAGCGCGGAAAGCCTAAATGCATCCATTGCAGGAGGCATCGCTATTTTTCAATTGAAAGTAAACGCGTAATTATCTTCCGTAGAATCCTGCTGGCTGAAGCAACGCTTCAAAAACAAAGAACTGCGCCAATCCCAATTCATTAGCATCTGTCTTCGCCCAGAAATATTCAGGGTCGAAAGGAGTGAGTTGTCCGGTTGCGTCAGGAGTCATTTGCTTCGCCTTCTTCAAATACAGACTTAACGAAGTGATGCTTCCTGCATTGTTTTTCACACGCATTACAAAAGTTGGCGCAATGTTTTTAATGGAATCTTCCGCTTCAGGTTTGAGCAGCGTATTGTAAGATTCTAGACTCACTCTGTGCATGCGTTTGAAGAAATCGAAGGCACGAGCAGTGTCAAGTTGAGCGAATGGCGTAAGCACGCCGTTCAAGTATCGCTCGAATTTCAATTTGTTATTTCCTAAGTAGGATAATTTGAAACTACTTCCTGGATCGGTCATGTGCAGCACTTCAACTTCTGCAATGTCGTTATTCGGATAGTTGAATACTTCGGTGCTTCTCCATTCCATTTCTTCAATGAAGAAACGCGGGTTTAAAAATCCTGTGAATCCTTCAATGTGGGTAATGTATGGTTCTTCGCTTCTGCCGTCTTCAGGGGTTTCCAACAACATAATAGTACCCATGTGGTCTTGCGTATTCGGTCCAACGAAATAGGTTTTTATCAGTTCATTGTTCTTGCCATAGATCTTCACTTCTTTCGCTGAAGTGGCCATAACACTCATCATGTTATCGCGCATCTTCGTTGGAACATTTCCTCTTACACGAATGTCATGGAAACACTCGAGCAAAAGTTTTATCACGTCTTTTCGCGCGTTGTATTTTTTATTGATGGTCCAATCTTTCGATCCAGACTTGCGTTCAAGCAAAGCC
>JBILOU010000064.1:0-11349 GCA_044374295.1 Flavobacteriales bacterium
TAAAAGTTTGCTACCATTTAGAATCAGAAGAAAAATGATTAAAGCCGAACCACGGACCATATTAAACTTCCTGAACACCTACTTCGATGTGGTGCGCGACTTGTTTGAATACCAACAACAAGACGGTATCATTACGAAGGAAGTATTCGATATGATTTGTCATAAGCACGGTGCGCAAATGAAAAGTCGTTTGCGCGAATACCGCGTTGTTCGTTCGATTGGAAGTGATTTCGAAATGCGCGATGTGTATTTCAAGTTAATGGAATTTTTGTTGTTTGAATTCAAACCACTCCTTCCAGAAACCATTGAGAAATACAAAGGAGCCATTGCTGAATTGTTCATGAAGATTCGCAAAAGCGAACATTCCGATCGCGACATTCTTCAGGAAAGAATTAAAAACCTTTCCGGACAAGTGCGTGAATTCGTTGATTTAGTTGAACGAAACGCTTTCCGTTTATTGGCTGAAACTCGCGATTTGAAATCGAACATTGATCGCGTTCAATACCGCGAAAAAGTTCACAAAGCGTCCTTTTGGATTGAATACTACATTCTTCCATTGAACCGAATTCTCGATGTTAATCACAGCGAATCGGTAACCAGCAAGTTGGTTGAAGTGTGCGAATACGCGAACAGAAAACGTCTCGACTACACCGATGAAACCACGCGTAGTGAATATGAAAAACTTTACACGCAGCTCATTCAAACCAACCAAGACTTATTGAAGCAATCGAAGATTCTGACCAACGAACTTCTTCCTTTGCTCGAGCGCATTCGCACAGAATCGCTTATCCTTACAGGGTTCATCGAGTTCTTGCGCAATCCGTACAAAGTGGAAACACCACCATTATTGAAAGGAACGCGCACCATGGTTTACGCGAAAGACATGTACTTCAAAGTGCGCGAATTCTTCGAGCAGTTTCAAATTGAAGCACCTGTTATCGTGGAAAATTCAGAAGCCGATTTCGACCGTTGGATTTTCGACAGAACCTTATTCAAGGAAAAACTTTCGGCAAGTATGCCTGTGAACGACTTCTTCGGATGGTGTTTCAAAGCTTTGAAAAAAGACTTCGATCAAATTGAAACAGACAAGTTCTTTGCGGTAACCGGATTGTTATTCGATGAAGAATTGCAAATCGATTATTCGAAGAAAAGCGAACGTGTTTCCATAGAAACCACAACATCGATTCTCGATGTCCCCAAATTGAAAATTGAACCCGCTATAAAATTATAACATGGTATATCCAGCGCACCATAGACAAATTGTTGAAGAACTCATGAGTGGAAAGTTCTTATTGAACAACGAAGAACACTTCAACAGTTTGAAGGAAAACGAATCGTTCTACACTGAATTCTTCAAGATTTCATTCGACTTAGAATTGATCATGAAACCTGAATTCAGTTACCTACTGAGCAAAGACACTCAAGAAAATTTCTCGCGTGACGTGAGCATTTTCATTGCCATTCTTAGCTACGAGTTAGATCGTGATGGACGCAACTTTATTGAGTCTTTCGACTTCAATGAATTTACTTTCGAAGAGATTGACAACTACTTCTTAAATAGTTCATTCATTGATCTAATTGAAAGCAACAAGACTTTGCGTGACAATGAGAGCAGAAGAACTTTGTTGAATGGTATGGCAAGAAGAAATATTATTTTCAAAACATTCGAAGACCGTTTTACCTTTACACAAGCTTACAAAGTATTTATTGACTTCGCTAAAGAGCTTGCGTTGAAGCGCATCAAAGGCGAACCAGAAACACAAAACGCTGAATAATGAAAAAACTAATCTTTACCCTTGCTCTAGCCTTAGGAAGCCTAGTTAGCATCAATGCTCAATCGCTTGAACGTCGCGCCGCGATAGACATTTGCGAATGCTCTCACATCATTGAAAACAATGTGAGCCCTGAGTTTCGTGAGATCATAAACTTCAAGTTAATTGCAGAAACAGCAGATGAATTCAACACTGCAATGATCACTTTTGTGACAAACAATCCAGATAAAGCCGCTAAGGATCTTGAGTGGATGCAGAGCATGAGCGACGAAAACGGACAGTTCTTACGTTGCATTTCTAAAATGGAAATGAAATATGACAACACGGAATTAGACACTCCAGAGATGTACAATTCAATCATGGTTGAATTGTATGAGATAGAATGTGATTTCGCTGCTGCATTATTTATGTTCGGCGCTGAAGTTCAAGAGGCAGAGGTTACTGAAGGAGAATAAAATTAAATAATCAAATTACAGATTAAATGAAAATCAAATCTTCAATAGCCCTAATTGCTGCAGCGATAGTTCTCGTTGCTTCTGGATGCAGCATGGGCAAAGAAAAAGAGGTAGCAGCAGATGCTTGTGGATGCACAAAAGCTCTCGAAAACAAACTGAGTCCGACGCTCGTAAATATCATCGTTGAATCTTCAAATGCAGAAAATCCTGAAAAAGCTATTGAAGAAAAAATGACAGCTTTGGATAGCGATCAAATGATGGCAATCGTTCCAGATTTAGAAATTTTAGCTGAATTGGAAAGTGAAGACGGTGAATTCATTAAATGTGTAAATGGACTTGAGAAGAAATATGAAAATGCCTACACTTTTAATGAAGAGGAGAGTATGAAAGAAGTGTTGATTGAAATGGAAAAACTAGATTGCGCATTTGGTGTTGCTGTTCTTAAAATGGGGTTAAACGCAAAATAACAACCTCTAAAAATCTACAAAACCCTTGATAATCAGGGGCTTTTCTTTTTTATTCACAATTGTTAATAAAAGTACTATCTTTGCGCCGCCTTTAAGGGGCGGGTTTAACTATCACATTTCCTTTTTCTGTTGGCGTAAACAGAATTTAGCTCAGGGAATAAGGTCGTCGAATTCAATCCGACATCGGGCGACTAAATAAAATATATGACAACATTTCAAGAACTTGGTCTATCGAAGACCACAGTTTCAGCTATCGCTGAAATGGGTTTTGAGAACCCAACACCAATTCAAGAACAAGCTATTCCGCACATGCTTACAGGCACAACAGACGTTGTTGCATTAGCACAAACGGGAACAGGAAAAACCGCTGCGTTCGGTCTTCCATTGTTAGAGCTTCTTGACTTTCAAAACAAAAAAACGCAAGCTTTCATTCTTGCACCAACACGTGAGTTGTGTGTACAAATTGCGAAAGACATTCAACGCTTTTCAGCACACACAACCGGAGCAAACGTTGTTCCAGTATATGGTGGTGCGAGCATTGAAACACAAATTCGCGAAATCAAACGAGGTGCTCAAATCTTAGTTGGTACTCCGGGTAGAACATTAGATTTGATCGAGCGCGGAGTAATTGACCTAAGTGCTGTTGACTTTGTAATTCTTGATGAAGCCGATGAAATGCTTCACATGGGATTCAAAGAAGATTTAGATGCCATCTTATCTGAAACTCCAGAAGAAAAACAAACATGGTTGTTCTCGGCTACAATGCCTGCAGAAGTTTCGCGCATTGCTCGCAACTACATGACCAACCCTGTTGAGATTACTGTGGGTAATAAGAACTCCGGTAACGAAAACATCGAACACGTTTATTATGTTACTCACCAACGCGATAAATATTTAGCGTTAAAGAGACTTGCCGATTACAATCCTGATATTTTCGCGATTGTATTCTGTAGAACGAAAGCTGAAACACAATCAGTTTCTGAAGCATTAATCAAAGACGGATACAACGCCGATTCAATTCACGGTGACTTGTCTCAAGCACAACGTGACAACGTAATGAAGCGCTACCGTAACCGTACACTTCAAATGCTTGTCGCTACAGACGTTGCTGCTCGTGGTATTGATGTGAATGACGTTACACACGTTATTCAGTACAACCTTCCTGACGAAATTGAAAACTATACGCACAGAAGTGGACGTACAGCGCGTGCAGGTAAGAAAGGAATTAGCATTGTTTTAATTAACATGAAGGAAAACTTCAGAATTAAGCAACTAGAGAAAATCATTCAAACAACATTTACAAAAGGAACACTTCCTACACCTGCAGATGTTTGTGAGAAGCAATTGCTTCACCTGGTGAACCGTGTGAAAGAAACTGAAGTGAACCAAGGAAATATTGGGAAATATTTACCAGCTGTTTACGAAGAATTTGCAGACTTCACGAAAGAGCAAGTGATTCAACACTTTGTTTCTACAGAGTTCAACCGTTTCTTAGAGTATTACAAGAATGCTCCAGACTTAAATGTCGATGCTTCTCGCGGTGATGCTCGTGGAGCAACTCCTGGAGTTGTGAAGATGTATATTAACGTTGGAAAGAAAGATCAATTCACTTTCAACACACTGAAGACATACATTGCCGAAGCAACTGGAGTAAGTGAGCAAGAGATTCCATGGTCTGATTTGAAAGACACATTCTCTTTGTTCGAAGTGCGCACTGCGTCTTACGACAAAGTTTTAGAAGTATTCAATTCTGGTATTAAATACCGTGGTCGCACTATTCGTGTTGAATCACGTGGCAACCAAGAAGCAGGTATCGGACGTGTTCGTCATCGCGGTAACAAGAGTTATAGCGGCGGATATGAAAACCGCGGCGGTGGCGAAAGAAGTTCTGGTGGTGGAGATCGCAATTCAGGTGGCGGATACAATCGTGATCGTGGGCCTCGCACAGGTGGATCGGATAGAAGCGCTTCAGAACGCAGTTCTGGTGGTGGAGAAAGACGCTCTTTTGGCGGAGACAGAAGTTCAACCGGTGGTTCAACTGGAAGCTCTAGCGGACGCGCTGGCGGATGGAAATTCAAAGAAGGTGGTGCTAAGAAAAAGAAGTACTAACTTTTAGATAAGACAACAAAAAAGGCCGCGAATGCGGCCTTTTTAATGAGTTAGTTTTTCTTATTTCTGTTGGCCTTCGCTTACAGTTCTGTCCGCGCTTAGTGCAACTTTCTCAATACGCATGCGACCTTGATCCAATCCTATCACAACAGTTGTATCGTCAACCTCTACTACCTTACCGTGAATTCCACCTACGGTTACAATCTTGTCTCCAACAGCAATGCCGTCTTGAAACTTCTTCGCTTCTTTCGCCTTTTTCATTTGTGGACGAATCATGAAGAAATACATAATAACAAACATTCCGCCCATCATCATTAACATAGGCATCATGCTCTGCTCTCCTTGTGCTTGTAATAAAATCATTTTGTTTTCTATTTTAGTTTGCAAATGTACTTAATTATAGTCGCTTAAATCAATTACTTCACGCGATCCATTTTAACTCCCGGTTGGGCAGCATCTAAGGCTTGACCTGATACTTCTCCTTTCAATTTCAAATAATAATCACGAGGTATTCCGTTTGTAGCGACTTGAATGGTCTTCTCTATGCTTCCTGAAAAACCTGCGCTGTTAAACTCCACTGTTATAACACCGGATTGTCCGGGAGCAATAGGCTCCTTGGGCCAATCTTTTAGGGTTGTACAACCGCAACTCGGTGTCACCTGCGCAATTTGAAGATCTGCCTTGCCCTTGTTCACGAATGAATAAGCATGTGTGATTTTCTCTCCAACAGCTACTCTCCCAAAATTAAACTCACCTTCTTCAAAAGAAATCTCAGGCAAGTCACCTTGCACCTGCCCGTTTTCTGCGGAAGGAAAATTCAATAAATCAGAAGTCACTTTGCGCTCTTTGCTTTCACACGAAGCGAACAAGACAAATAGCGCAAAAAAGAAGTATTTATTCATTGTCGTAGGTATAAGACCCGTCAAATTCATCTTCATCAAATATATCATCACCTTCACCAAACTCATCTTCTTCATCATCAAGATCATCTATATCCCCGCCACCTCCTACTACATCCGCTTCAAACATATCCTGAAACTCCTTACTGTCTTGCGACGGAGCATCTCCGAATGCCAAAGCAACGCGCGGATAAATTGTACTTGGCTTATCCTTCTTCACTTCCATTAATTCAATATAGAAAATCCACATGCGCATGAAATCATACACATATAAAATTTTATCGCCTGGCTTCATAACCATATCCGAGAGAATAGTCGTCGACATCGAAAGCGAATCTTCGTCTACTCCCCCCATATCCATTAATGAAATCTCTAACCCCTTGCTCCACTCTTCATCACTCAAATAAAAACTCGCCATTTCACCTTGCTCGAAATCAAAGGCATCTAAAACTGCCTTGTGCAACGAATCGAAATTCGACTCTGTTTCGATTTCAATGTCGCGAAACACATCTTGCTCGGTATCCATGATTACACGGAACTTGAACAAATTCACCCCACTATTTTTCTTAGCCATTTACAGACATTTTTAATTCTTGAATTGTATTTGTTGGATTCGAACTTGAAAATACAAAGTTTCCAGCAACCAATGCTGTTGCCCCTGCTGCCTTCAGTTTCGGCGCGTTTGTGGCATTCACACCACCATCGACTTCAATTGCTGGCTTGTTCATTACATTCGCTAACATCGCCCTTAATCGCTCCAATTTAGAATAGGTGTTTTCAATAAACTGTTGTCCACCAAAACCTGGATTCACAGACATGATTAAGATCAAATCAACATCTTCTAATACTTCTTCAATCGCACTCAAAGGTGTATGTGGATTTAATGCCACTCCTGCCTTCATACCTTCGGCTTTAATTGCCTGAATGGTTCTGTGCAGGTGTGTGCATGCCTCAGCATGAACAGTTAATATATCTGCACCCACTGCTTTGAAATCAGCAATGTAACGTTCAGGTTGAACAATCATCAAGTGCACATCCAATGGCTTGGTGGCGTGCTTTTTTAGTGCCTTTATCACAGGCATACCGAAAGAAATATTCGGAACGAAAACACCGTCCATTACATCTACATGAAACCAATCCGCAGCAGATGCATTTATCATTTCGATATCACGCTGCAGATTTGCAAAATCGGCAGATAAAACCGACGGTGCAATAAGAACTTCGTTTACTTTTGACATGCGGCAAAGATACATTTCGTTTTGTTAGCTTGAATTATTTTTTCTATGGAAGTAGTAGGATTAACAGGAAATATCGGGTCGGGAAAATCGACTATTGCAAACGTCTTCGTTGCACTCGGAATTCCTGTTTTCAATTCCGACGACGAAGCCAAGAAAGCATATGCCATTCCTTCCATTCAAAATGAGGTTAAAACGATTCTCGGAATTGAAATTGACTTTTCGAAAGACTCCTGGAAATCTGAAATCGCTTCCATCATTTTTTCGAACGTGGAAAAAAGGCTTCGCCTTGAAAAGCTCATTCACAGTTATGTTCAAGACAAATTCATTCGATGGAAATCCATTCAAACTTCAAAATACATCATTCGCGAAGCGGCTCTAGCCGATTCGTTTCAACCCGAAAACTGCGATTGGTTAATTGAAGTGACTGCAAAAAGAGAAACGCGCCTTCAGCGCGTTATCCTTCGAAGCGGAATTACAGAAGAAGAATTCAACCAACGTGATTCGCTTCAAAAGAGAAACGAGAAATTCCCTTCCAACAAACTCTTTACAATTGAGAATAACGAAGGTAATAGTATACTGAATGACATTCTTGACATTCACGAAAAGTTAAACGCCTAAGGCGTAACTTCTATAATCTTCGTTTCCACACCTCGCTTCACTAAACCTGAAAGCTCAATCATGAAATTGGTGCGCAATTGATTCAGCTCATTGCCCATAGGCTTCTGACTGAATAATTTTTGAAGATCATTGTATTTCGTAATGTCTACATGATCCTCACCCGTGCGAATCAATTCCCAGTTCCAATCGCCCGGATAAACCATCTTGTAATCGCCGTTGTATTCAGCCCAATCCACTTCACTCATCTTATTCAACGGATAAACAGAATTGAAAAGCGTCTCTCCTGTTTCAGAATCAACCATGCTAATTCTGTATTTCATTTGCAAAGAGAACTTCTTGTTCCACTGACGGTACTTGACCTTCGTGTCGCCTATGGTCTTTCCTAAATAACCTTTCTTGAATCCATAGTCATTCAACTTCTGATCTGCTGAATATTCAATAATCTCACCCAATAGTATATACTGAGCTCCAACCAATTTACCTGCTTCAATCAAGGTCTTCTCGTCATACAATCCCGACATCCCCAACTTCTGCTCTTCCAAAAGTCTTGAAGTATAATCGCGGTCCAACAAAGTCAAAAAAGGATCTTTGTTGTCTAACAACGACTGCGTCACGTGCGCGCCCATTTCCTTCTCCACATCATTGTTTACATTTTCACGATCAACCGCAACATAGGCCACCGTAACACGACCTTGCTTCAGACAAGATTCTAACATTTTCTTCGAGTCTTTGAACGATGGATCTATAGCTTCAATTCTCTTCAGGGCTTTATAAGCGTCGCGGAGTCTCCCCTCTTCCATGGATTTAGTTGCGAGGTAATAATTCGGATACAACACGCATAAACTTTCCAGATAATCCAAATTTGGAAAGTCTTCGAAGAAGTTTCGAATAAGATTGAGCTTGACCCTTGCTTCGTCATATTTAAAAGCAAGCACGTCAGACTCGGCTTGCTTGTATAGAGACTCGCAATAAGTGCGCTTAGACTGAAGAATAAAGTCCTTTAGACCATAAGGTTCTTTCACATCCAACGACTTATTCTTCTCAATGAATGTCAAAAGCTCTGAATACAATTGCTCCGCTTCACAAAGCTTATCCTGCATACAATACATGCGAATAGGCCCGTCGTAATTTTCTCTAATTATAGCCTCAACCACACGCTTCTTTCCAATAAGCGCTTCCTTTGTTTCCTTTCGAACGAGTAATTCAGAATAAAGATTCAATGCCTTGGAATACATGCGTGCGTCTTCGTACTCCTTCGCATCTTGCAATTGAGACTTGTAACTTGAACAACTCACTAGAACAAAAGTTATGAAAACAAGCACAGCCCAGGAAGACCTCATATTTCGAATTTCATTTCTCACCTGCACAAAGTTAAGACCTCGCGACATTTCCACAACACGCAATTAACACTTCTGTATTGAAAACCATTCAGATTCATTGTCAAAAGAATCAAAGAAAACATTCTTTTTGAGAAACTCTTAATCACAACACTTTGGATATTCGTACTAAAAAATGGGTTCTTCTAACTCTCTCCATTGTTAGCGTTTACCTTTTCGTTTTTAATTGATGCTTTCAAAATTCAAAGAGCTCTACAAAGCTTACTTCCCTTGGTTTGTAGATGTTTGGTATTATTTAGTCATAATCGTTGTTTTTATTGTTTGTGCCATTATTTGGTTGTAACTTTGAGTTACAATGGTCATCAGCTATTTTTACTTCATAGCCCTAAAGCCAAGCCTTCCTGAAGAGCTTGAAACTCGTGCTATACAAGCAAACCTGCTAGCGCCAAACAATCTAGAGTCCATTGTTAAGCCCGTTTATCTTCCTTTGTCTTTTCAGTTCAACACCGATGAAGACGGAATATTTGAACTCGGAAACGCTTTGCAAAAGGCTTTAAACAACATTCCAAGCTTCAACTTGGTTCTAAAGAATATGGTCGTCAATTCTGTTTTCAAACAAATAGCCATTCAACCGGAACCCAGTGTTCAGCTCGAAGAAATTCAAAACAAAATTGTAGAAGTACTTTTGGAATGGAACAACTTCGCACATTCTCCTGTTTCGTTTGAATTCCCGAAAGCTGAAGTGGCATTGGCTCGCAGCAATTGGAGCATAACTGAATTCGAAAAAGCAAAATTAAAAGCGCTAGAACTTTCATTGAATCAGTCCTGGACCATTGAAACCGTTTCTATGATGGAATGGACTTCTCAAGGTTGGAATGAAAAATTCTTCTTCCCTCTCGAAGATCAAAGATTACTTCGTAATCATTCCAATACTATCTTGCAAGACAAATAAGTCTTGCAGTTATGCCAAAATCATTCGATAAAAAATTAGGTCTTACTATACTTGTGGCCTCTTTGGGTTACTTCGTAGACATCTACGATCTTCAACTTTTCAATATCGTTAGCAAAGAAAGTCTTCGCGGCATTGGCATTACCGACGAGAACCTAATTAAAACACTCGACTACAGTTTATTCCTGTGGCAAATGTCGGGAATTATTTTAGGTGGACTTATCTGGGGAATTTTGGGAGACAAACGCGGAAGAAAAAAAATACTCTTCGGTTCTATTCTAATCTATTCACTGGCCAATATCTCGAACGCTTTTGTTACCAATGTTGAAGCTTATTCTATCATTCGCTTTATAACAGGAATTGGTCTGGCCGGAGAATTAGGCGCAGCTGTTACGCTCATCAACGAATCCATGTCGAAGGAAAAACGAGGCATCGGAACCATGATAATTGTAACCATGGGCGCGCTCGGAGCGGTTGCTGCTGTGGGCATTCACAAACTTCAATTCACCATGCTTGGATTAGAATCTTGGCAGATGTCCTATATCATAGGTGGGTGTCTAGGGTTGTTGCTTTTGTTCATGCGTTTTCAAACTTTCGAAAGTGAGATGTTCGACAAGGTGGAAAAACAAAAAGTACAACGCGGAAATTTCTTCATGCTCTTCAAAACGAAAGAACGAGCGCTGCGCTATTTGTCATGCATTGCAATCGGACTTCCTGTTTGGTTTTGCGTTGGTTTGCTCATTAAGTTTTCTGACAAATTCGCAACCGTTTTAGAAGTCGAAGGAACCATTGACCCCACAACGTGCATCATCTTTTGTTACCTCGGTCTTTCCGGAGGAGACCTCATTTCAGGCTTCATTAGTCAGTTCCTTAAAAGCAGAAAAAAAATCATCTTCTTCTACCTCGGGACAACGGTTATCATTAGTCTATATTTCCTCTTGGTTCATCACCACTCTGTAAACACCTTCTATGCGCTAGCCGCACTGCTTGGCGCAACAACAGGTTACTGGGTATTGTTTGTCTCAAACGCAGCAGAGCAATTCGGAACGAACATCCGATCTACCGTTGCTTCAACTGTGCCCAACTTCGTACGCGGATCAACTGTTCCAATAGTCTTAACCTTCAAATACATTGAACCAAGTTTCGGAATCATCAACAGCGCCTTAATCATAGGCGGAGTTACCATAGGAATTGCGGCAATAGCCCTCGCCTACTTACCCGAAACATTCGGAAAAAACCTCAACTTCATTGAAGAATAAAATGAAAAAAATTATCGCAATTGCATGCCTCACTTCTGTCGTTGCATGCAAACAAGAAAACGCTGTTATGCAAATTCAACAACCTCAAAACAAAAACATTCAAGACACGACTTTCGGATTCTTTGGCACGAAAGTGCACGATCCATTTTACGGACTTGAAGACGACGGAAGCGCGCGCACCATGCAGTGGGTGAAAGATGAGCAAGCACTTACAGAAAAATATTTAAGCGGAGAAAAAATGCGCAA
>JBILOU010000065.1:0-11305 GCA_044374295.1 Flavobacteriales bacterium
GTTCTAAACCATGTTTTTCGGCATCGGCCATAAAGGCTTCGTAACCACTCTGAATCCAATCTCCCAATTCACCATTGATAGAATCGGTAGGGATACCAGGGGTTTGTGCGTCAAGTGCTGCTCTTGTTTTTTCGTCGGCACTTAAGTACTGACTCAGGTTGTTCAATGGCATTCCGCACATACCTAACAAAGCAAATTTGCGCGCTTCATCTTCGGTAAGTTTTAGTTCCGGATGTCTTTGAACCATTCTGTTTAACATTTCTCTGCGAATGTCCTTTCCAGCAAGGTCAAAGAAAACTCTTCCCTTGTCGTCAACCGTAATTTGCATAACCTTCTCTGGTAACAACAATTCAGATGTTGCAGCAGGAACGTCTACAATTACAGGCTCGTTCGGACGGAATTTCGCGGTGAGAATAAAGAATGTTACCAACAAGAAACCAAGGTCAACCATCGGCGTCATATCCAAGCTAGGAGCGCTTTTGGGCATCTTGATTTTCGACATATTCTTAAATATTAATAATTAAGTAAAAACTTGAATTAGTGCTTCGAAGCGAATGTTTGAGTAACTGTGAAGTTAGCCTCGTCCATTGCGAATGTCATGCTATCAATTCGAGTGTTGAAGAAGTTGTAAAGGATAATTGCAATCGCAGATGCCATGATACCCAAGAACGTGTTGATCAAGGCTTCAGAGATACCTAAAGAAAGTGCAGTTGCATCTGGAGCACCAGCAGTTGCCATTGCTTCGAATGATGAAATCATACCTTTTACAGTTCCTAAAAGTCCAACAAGTACTCCTAAAGATCCACAAGTAGAAAGGATAACCAAGTTCTTAGACAACATTGGCAATTCTAATGCAGTAGCCTCTTCCAATTCTTGCTTAATCGCTGTTACTTTCGCTTCTTTATCTAAAGTAGTGTCTTCAGACATTGCTTTGTACTTCAATAAACCAGCACGCAATACAGCAGCAACTGAACCTCTTTGAGCGTCGCAAGCAGCAAGTGCACCGTTCACGTCGTTGTTCGCTAACATCTTACGCACATTGTGAACAAACGTAGAAACACTTCCTTTTCCTTTAGCCATCATAATGCTAATGAAACGCTCAATAAAGAAAATGATTACAATCAAGTTAACCGCAATAAGAATAGGTACAATGAATCCACCTTTGTGAACAGTTCCTAATACGTTTAATGGATGTCCTTTTACTGGATCACCACCTTCGAAATTTGCAGTATCACCCAATACAAAGGTGAATAATGCCCATCCAACTAACAAAGCAATTGGAATTGCGATGTAAGGAAAAATTGAACTGAAGTTAAAGCCGTTTTCTTGCTTAACTGTAGGACTTGCTTTTTTGTTCATGACTGTTAAATTAATTTTCTGTTTTTATTCGGGCAACGAAAATAAGGAAGTTTGTTCAATTTCGAACACCACTTCGAAATCTTCATCTTTCGTTAACGTTTCACAAGAATAACGAGTCATCCTTTCTTTATTTGGAAGGATATATTTTCGGCTGTTATTCTATCGGTATAGGCCACATTCCATCAAGGAACGGCATTAATACATTTGATGCAGTTTCGCGCGAACGAAACGACTCACTGTAATGTAGGTGCTGAAAACACCCACAACCACGCTTAACGTGATAAGCAAAGCTCCCAATTTCCAGAATCCACCCCCGTCTAACAGGATCTGAATAATGTCTGCGAGCGACTGCTGATTGAAATACAAAATCAATGAAATGGAAAGCCAAGCAATTGTTGAGGAAAGCAAAGCGTTCTTCAAGCTTTGCCACAAAAACGGACGCTTAATGAACCACGGTGTAGCGCCCACCAACTGCATGCTTCGAATGATTAGGCGTTGAGAAGAGATGGCCAATTCAACCGTATTCATGATAATGAAGGCGGAAATAATTAAGAACAAAATGACGATTCCACCAATGATGGCGCCCCATTTCGAAATGTTCTCATTCACCGATTGAAGTAGCGTTTTCTCGTATCCAACATCTTTAATAATTGGATTCTGCTTGCATGATTCCACGAAAGCATCTACCGTAGGACCATCGGCCTTTTCAGGATTTATCTGAACGTCGATTGAAGCAGGAAGGGGATTGTATCCAAGAACTTGAACGAAATCTTCACCAATTTCTTTGCTGTATTCAGCCTCTGCTTGCTCTCTTGAGGTATAAGAAACCTGGGAGGCGATTCCGCCTCCCTCGATTTCCTTTTTAAAACTTAATATTTGTTCTTCGCTTACTTCGTCGTTCAATAACAATTGCACGGTAAACTGTGATCGAATGTGATCTGAAACCTGCAATGCCACCAAATAGAACACTAAAAATATTCCAACCATGAGCAATACCAATGTAGATCCTGCAAAAGCAGAGATGCGCGATATGCTGCTGGCCGAAGTGCGAACGAATTGCATACGCTTACGATACTGAAACCACGTGTCCTTTGAAGAACAAGTTTTCGCCAGCTAACGGATGGTTAAAGTCAATAACCACAGAGTTCAATTTAACTTCTTCAACAACACCTTGAACTTGATGTCCTTCTGGAGTTTCCATTGGAATAACTTCTCCCACTGCAAACAATTCCTCGTCAAACTCCCCATCCTCTTCCATGAAATCGCTTTTCGGAAACTCCATGTAATACTCTTCCTGCTCATCTCCGTAAGCTTCTGCACATGGAATGCTAATGCTAAACTCGTCGCCAGCCTTCAATCCCTCTAATCCTTTTTCAAATCCTTCAATCATTGGATCAACCTTGAAAGTGAATTTCATTGGTCCTTGTTCCAAGGTAGATTCTACCATTTCTCCGTTTTCATCATCGATGAAAAGTTCGTAATTCACCTCTACGGTGGCTCCTTCTTTTATCATTTCTTTTTGATTTTAATTTTCTGTCCTACTTGTATTTTGTTTGGGTTAAGACCCTTATTTAATTTCACGATTGAATCTACTGAAACGCGATTTTTAGAAGCAATGCTTGAAAGGCTGTCACCTGATTTCACAGTATAATACACATACTCCTCTTTAGGCGCTGGGGCCTTTGGAGGTGTTGGTTTTGGATCTGGTGCCGGAGGCGTTACTTTCGGTGTCGTCGTAGACGTTGTGTCCGCAGGCTCTGTAACCTTCGGAATGGTAATGGTCTTTTTAACCTTCACCTTAACTTTCAAGGTTTGCCCAATTTTCAATGTTGAAGATTTCAACTTGTTCCATTTCTTAATATCTGAAGACGAAACGCCATACTTCGATGATACGCTCTTCAAGGTTTCTCCCTTTTTAACTTTGTGGGTCTTCCATTGGTCTTCCCAAACTACTTTCGTCGTCTGTCCTGCGCCACCATCTGCCGAAGCCGTATCGGCGATAACAGGCTCAGGCTCGGGCTTTTTCACTTCACTAGCCAAGTAAATGTCTTTCTCATGAGCTAAGAAATCTCCAATTTTCTCAACTGGCAACATGAGGTAATGCTTCTTGCCATTGTCTGGAATTTCCTTCAACTTATACGTTCCGTTCAAATAAGTGATTTCCTCAATCGGAAGGTTAATGCTCTTCGATACAATCTCGAAATCTACTCTTCCAGTTACATGAATCGTGTCTGTCTCGAAATAAGACATAGATGCTTTCTTCGCGAAAATGTTGTGTTCTGTAGAGTAATTCATGATGTAGTTCACTGCAATAAATGCGGGAACATACCCTTGAGTTTCTTTTGGAAGGTATTGCTTGATGGCCCAAAAATCCTTCTTGCCGTTGGCGCGACGAATGGCTTTGTTCACGTTACCCGGGCCACTGTTGTAGGCCGCTAAGGCTAGATTCCAATCGCCAAATGTGTTGTACAAAAAACGCAAGTACTTGCACGCCGCTTCAGTTTCTTTAATTGGATCAAAGCGCTCGTCTTGGTAACTTGTAATGTCCAAGCCATACATCTTTCCTGTTCCTGGCATGAACTGCCATAGTCCTGCAGCACCTGCTCTTGAAATAGCCGTTGGATTCAATGCAGATTCCACAATAGCCAAATATTTCAACTCTAATGGAATGTTGTATTTCGCTAATGCGTCTTCAATTAATGGGAAGTATAATTGAGAAAGTCCTAAAACTTTAGCCGTTACGTCTCTTCTTCTTACAGAGTAAAGGGCTATGAAATCACGAACATTTTCATTGTAAACCAAATCAAGTTGGAACTAAATCTGTTGGATAGTCATAGGCGTTTTGAATATCTGGATCTGCAGAAAAACAGAAGTGATTCAAATAACTTGCTACAAGCATTCTATCTATCTCATCAATCTCCTCTTTCTTCAATCCCGCCACCTGACGATCTTGTAGCGTGTCCTTTGGAAAGTCCAAGGCAGATACGCTCCAAACCGAAAGCACGCCCAGTAATGCTGTAACAAATTTTTTCATGATTTCCCTTTATAATAGGGCAACAACATTTCAAAGCGTTTATTGCCCTTCTATTTCGGATACAATTTCCGAAAAAAATGCATTATTTCCAATCTTGGAAAAACACAATTGTGAACACTCTGTTAGGGAAAAACTCGTAAAGCCTGGGATAGCAACGCTTCCAGCGTTTTTGAAAACGCGAACAAATCACTGTCTTCCTTGTGACGCGCGGTAACTTGAATGCCGAATGGCAATCCCGTTGTTGACTCTTTTCCACATGGAATAGAAATCGCAGGATTCCCTGTAAGATTAGCATGTACCGTGAAAATGTCTTGCATGTACATTGAAATTGGATCCTTCGACTTTGCGCCGAATTCAAACGCAACATCGGTACACGTTGGAGAAAGTAAAAAATCGTATTGATCGAAAATAACTTTCGTCTTCTCTTGCAATACGCGCCTTACGCGCTGTCCTGTGCCGTAATAGGCATCTATATATCCTGAACTCAACACGAACGAACCCAACAAAATTCTGCGCTTCACTTCGCGACCAAATCCTTCCGTTCTGCTCTTTCTATATGTCTCGTCAATGCCTTTGGCATCTTTACTTCTATAACCGTAATTAATTCCATCGAAACGCGCCAAGTTAGAAGAAGCTTCTGCTGTGGTTAGCACGTAATAAGCCGGAACCATATAATCTAAATACGGGAAAGAGATGGGTTCAACCACATATCCTTCCGACTTCAATTTTTCTAAAATCTCATTTACACGTGCGCGAATTTCCGGATGAACAGCAGGGCTTTCAACCGCTTCTTTCAAATAAGCAATCTTAGGCTTGTCAGAATTATTCTTTGCACTTGGAAGTTTTTCCAACAACGTTGTGCTGTCGTAAGCATCCGGTCCGCCAATAACTTGAAGCAAAACTTCCGCATCTTCAACACACTTAGTCATTGGACCAATCTGATCGAAACTTGATGCGTAAGCAATCAGTCCATATCTAGAAACCGCACCGTACGTAGGTTTCATACCCACAATGCCGGTGAATGAAGCAGGCTGACGAATAGATCCTCCCGTGTCGCTGCCCAGTGCCGCTAAACAAAAATCGGCAGCTACTGCAGCAGACGCACCTCCCGAAGATCCTCCGGGTACACAGTTTTCATTCAACGGATTTTTAACCGGACCGTAATGGGATGTTTCATTAGATGACCCCATTGCGAACTCGTCGCAATTCAGTCTTCCAATTATAATTGCATCTTCCGCAAGAATGCGCTCTACAACAGTTGCGCTGTACAACGATTCAAATCCTTCGAGGATTTCGGAAGAAGCAGAAACTTTATGATTTTTATAACAGATGTTATCTTTAATGGCAACGACCATTCCCGCAAGTTTACCCGCGGTTCCATTATCTATTTTTTGTTGAATCAGCTCGGCCTGTTCTAAAGCCTCGTCACCCCAAACTTCCAAGAACGCATTCAAATTCATGCGCGCCTCAATGTTCTGAAGGTACTGCGAAACAACGTTTTTTAACGAAACGGATTTTGAGGAAAGCTCAGATTGAACTTCCTTCAACGAACGAAACACCATTGGAAATAGATGTTATTTATTCTCGATCTTATCAGCCTCTGATGGAGTTGAAGAAGAACCTTCGCCTTTGCTAGCGTCTTTGAATTCCTTCATTCCTTTTCCTAGACCACGCATCAATTCTGGAATTTTCTTACCTCCGAAAAGAAGAAGAACAACTGCAAGAATCAAAACAATCTCCATTGTACCAAACTTACCCATAAACTTGTTTTTTAGTTGCACAAATATACGACAAACCAAAGGTTATAGCGTACTCGGACAAACGAAATTGGTTTTCGGTAAAGCGGTCTTAGAAATAGCGTTGTAACCACCAGCAATGTCAATGACATTGTGAATTCCACGGCTTTTCAAAATGCTCGCAGCAATCATGCTTCGGTATCCACCGGCGCAATGAATGTAATTGTTCTCACCCGACTTGAAGACACTCATGTGTTGATTCAACACATGAAGAGGGGCGCTGGTAGCGGATTCCAAATGCTCTGCTTCAAATTCGGTTGGTTTGCGAACGTCGATTGTATTCACTTTTTTATCGGAAGCCAATTCCGCAAATTGCTCGGCAGAAATGCTTTCAATCTGATCAATTTCGTTCTCCGATTTATCCCACGACTCGAAGCCTCCTTCTAAATATCCAACTACACCATCATATCCTACACGGGCCAAGCGCGTGATCGCTTCTTCTTCTTGTCCCGGCTCTGTAACCAACGCAATGCGTTGCTTCATGTCTGTAATTAAAGTTCCAACCCACGGAGCGAAATCGCCCTTCAATCCAATGTTCACCGAACCTGGAACAAATCCTTTGCAAAATACTTGCGGACCGCGAACGTCTAAAAGCAACACACTGTCATCTTCCATCAACACCGTGAACGCCTCTACAGATAAAGGCTTCAAAGAATTTTGAACGACACCTTCCAACGAAGAAACTCCTTTCTTATTCATAGCCACATTCTTTGGGAAATAAAACGGAGGAGGCAACAATCCAGAAGTTACTTCTTGAATGAAATCTTCTTTCGTCATTTCTTGAAGTGCGTAGTTCACTTCCTTCTGATGACCCAAGGTGTCGAAAGTCTCTTTGCTCATGTTCTTTCCGCACGCAGAACCCGCACCGTGTGCAGGATAAACAGTGATGTCGTTTTCCAACGGCATTAATTTGTTTCTCAAACTTTCGTACAAGTATCCGGCTAAATCTTCCTTAGTTAATTCTCCTGACTTCTGCGCCAAATCCGGTCTTCCGACATCACCAATGAACAGTGTGTCTCCAGTAAACACCGCTACTTGCTTTGCGTTTTCATCGCGAAGCAAATAACACGTGCTCTCCATGGTGTGCCCAGGTGTATGCAAAACCTCAATGGTGCAATTTCCAACTTGAAGAATTTCTCCGTCGGTTGCAATGTGCGAAATGAATTCGGTGTTCGCGTTCGGACCGAAAACAATGGTTGCTCCTGTATAAACCTGAAGGTCTAAATGTCCGCTTACAAAGTCTGCATGAAAATGCGTTTCTAAAATGTATTTGATCTTCGCGCCTGAAGCGTTCGCTCTATCTGTGTAGGCTTTCGTATCGCGAAGCGGGTCAATAATAACCGCCTCTCCATTGCTTTCAATGTAGTACGCGCCTTGCGCTAAACATCCGGTGTAAATCTGTTCAATTTTCATAGTATCTCAATAATTTCTTTCGTTAACATATACGTTCCCACGGCCAGCAAAAGTACAACGAAGGACTTTCGCAAAATCGCATCGGACCATTTTTTAGAGAGTAAAATTCCAACTACAACACCCACAACTGCCAAGGCTAGGAAGGGTATTAAGATGGAAAAATTCAAGGTGTTCAATTCTGAATAAGACACGGCTAATCCGGAAGCCGAGTTCAAAGTAATAACGACAAACGTCGAAGCAATAGCCGCCGACATAGTTGTGTTGCGGTAAGCATAAAGAGCAGGGACAATCAAGAATCCTCCTCCTACTCCGATGAGCGATCCCAACACACCTACAACAGCGGCGTTCAGGGCCAATGAAACAAGTCCCTTGCCCTTGGCTTTTTTCGGATTAAGCAATTTATACGCAACAATGTAGATTATGGTCACAAACATTAAAAGCAAGATGCTTTGTGTTGAAACCTTCAAACCGAAAACAAAAAAATCTTTGGGTAAACTCGGCAGCACAAAGAATTTGGTTAACGCTATAAAGACCATGGAAACCGCTGCAAACAAGAGGGCCAAGCGCCATTCAATTTCTTTCCTGCTTTGAATTCCACCAACAATGGAACTGAAAAACAAGATGGCGTAGGAAGAAACAACTGCCGATCGCAAATCGAATCCAAAGAGATAAACCAAAATAGGAATGGTAAGAATGGCGCCTCCACCGCCAAGCACGCCCAACACAAAGCCCATGAGCAGTGCTCCGAAAAATCCAAGGGCCATTGTTACTTCCATAGTGCAAAGATAGTTCTTCAATAAAACCGTGTCGTGACGATTATCACGTAAGACTGGCTATGCACATTAATCGCTGTGTGTAAGTGTTCGAAGGATGAAGGAAAACCTCTTCCGTGCTGCCTTTTTCCACCAACTCGCCCTTCCGCATAACCAGAACATTGTTGCTCATGTGATAGACAACAGGCATATCGTGAGAAATAAATAAATAAGTTAGGCCGAACTCTTCCTTCAAATCGTTTAACAAATTCAACACCTGCGCTTGAACAGAAACATCGAGTGCCGCAACGGCTTCATCGCAAATAATTAACTTCGGATTGGTGGCCAATGCGCGGGCAATGACAATACGCTGACGCTGTCCGCCAGAAAAATTGTGTGCGTAACGCTGAGCGCTATCAGCGGGCATTCCAACGGCATTCAATAAATATTCGACACGCTTTTTTCGTTCCGAATTTGTACTTCCTATTTTATGAATGTGCAAAGGTTCCAGAAGCATGTCTTCAATTTTCAACTTCGGATTTAACGAAGCGAACGGGTCTTGAAACACCATCTGAATGTCTCTTCGAAATTTATTCGGAAAGGAATTTTCATTGCCAATAAGCTGCTCTGCTTCGAACCAAACCTTTCCGCTTGAAGGCGCAAGAAGTCCCATAAGCATTCGGCTCAACGAAGTCTTTCCACATCCGCTTTCACCAATTAAACCAAGGGTTTCACCGTGTTTTATTTCGAAGGAAACATTGTTCACAGCAGGGACTGTTTGTCCCGGATAAATCTTCGTCAACCCTTCAACCCGCAATAAAATATTTTCATTGGTGGAAAAGGAATACTGCTTTTCAGCCTGATCATTTCCCAAGGTAATTAAACTCTTGCCCTTTGAATTTTTTGTGGGTCTGCAAGCAAGCAATCCCTTTGTATATGCGTGTTGTGGCGCATTCAATACAGCAGCAGAATCGCCTTGTTCTACGGCATTTCCAGCCTTCATCACCACAATAGAGTCGGCCATTTCCTTCACCACATGTAAGTCGTGTGAGATGAACAGCACCGACATGTTTCGTTGGTCTTTAAGCTTTTTGATTAACTCTAAAATTGACGCTTGAACGGAAGGGTCCAAGGCAGTCGTTGGTTCATCTGCGATAAGTAGCATGGGCTCTGAAGCCAAGGCCATGGCTATCATAATTCGCTGACGCTGTCCGCCTGAAAACTCATGCGGGTATTTCTTCAAAGCGCCCGTTGGATCTGGCATTTCAACCTCTTCTAACAAAGACAACACTTTGCTTTTTCGAATTTCTTTTTTTTCATATTGAAGGCATTCCTCCATTTGCTGCTGACAAGTCATAGCCGGATTGAGCGCCGTCATGGGCTCTTGGAAAATCACAGCAATCTTCTTTCCGCGCAGCGAAACCAAGACTTCGTCTGTGGGCTTCACGGTTCGATCTTCCGAACCCAACAATTCGCCCGAAAGAAAAATCTCTCCGGAAGGAAACGATAAATTTTTTGTTGGAAGTAAACCGAGCAACGACATGGCGGTTACCGATTTTCCACTTCCAGATTCACCCACCACAGCCGTTATCTTTCCTGGAAAAAGCTTATAGGACAAGGCATTCACAACAATTCTGTTGTTGAAGGCCACACTTAAATTTTGTATTTCCAACAAAGGTTTCACTACCTGCAAGTTGAATATTATTTTAGTTGGAAAGACACCGCTCTTTTGAAGAAATAAACATTGCAATCGCAATAAACCTTTGTGGTGAATTACCTTCTTACTTGAACTTTTCTTAAATTTATTCAACCTAAAAACTATTCGCTGTGAAAAAACTTGTATTTCTCTTCACACTTTTTATCAGTTCAATTGGAGCATTCGCTCAAGTTACTTGGAGCGAAAACGTAGCCCCTATCTTGTTTGAACACTGCACCAAATGTCACAACGAAGGTGGAATTGGACCTTCTTCCTTGATGACCTATGACGATGCTTACAACAACTCCGTAGGAATTTTAGGAGCCATTACTTCAGGACAGATGCCACCTTGGCCAGCGGATCCGAATTACCGTCATTTCGTTGGAGAAAACGTTTTGACACAAGCCGAGAAACAAGCCATTGAAGATTGGATTGTTGGCGGAGCGTTAAGTGGAGACCTTGCGCTTGCCCCGCCAACGCCTGTGTACAACAACAACACACAACTTCCTTCGGTAGATCAAGCATTCTCTACACCGAACTACACAAGTCCAGCAACAAACGTTGATTACTACAGAACGTTTGTCATTCCAAGCGGATTGGCGCAAGACGGATGGATCGATGGTATTGAAGTTATTCCAGGAAATGCCGATATTGTTCACCACGTGGTCATCTCTTACGATCCAACGGGAGCGGGCGCTTCGCTTGATGCGAACGATCCAGGTCCAGGGTTTCAGTCTACTGGCGGAAGTCTTGTTAACGGCGCGAAATTCCTTACGGCCTGGGCGCCAGGAGGAGGACCTTTGTGGGTGCCTTTTGGATTTGCGCAGCGCTTGGAAGCGGGTGGCGATTTTCTTGTTGAGTTTCACTATCCAGCCGGAACATTAGGCCTTTCAGATCAAACCACCATAAACCTTCATTATTCCGATGATCCCACTCCGCGCGAGGTTTGGTACGATCCCATACTTAATCATGCACCCGGAATTTTAGATCAAAATTTTCTATTTATTCCTGCCAATCAAACCGCAACATTTACAGAAACCTACAACGTTCCATCTGAAGTTACGCTCATAGGAACCTTTCCACACATGCATTTAATTGGAAGAAGCATTAGCAGTTGGGCAGAACTTCCTGGCGGAGGGACAGAGCCTTTAATAAGCATTCCAAGTTGGGATTTCAATTGGCAGTTGAGTTACAATTATCCACAGTTGATTCACCTTCCCCAAAATTCGACCCTGCGCGCGGAAGCATACTACGA
>JBILOU010000158.1:0-3275 GCA_044374295.1 Flavobacteriales bacterium
AGAATCGAAAACAGTGTAAAGCACGTAACCCGTAATATAGATGGGCAGTGCAAGCACCAAACCGTTGATGAGGTAGGCGAATAATTTTCGGGTAATGGATTGTCTCATATTGCTTGCGAAGATAGATTTTCTTTCCTGCTTTTTCTCTTAAAGCATTGCCCAATTCGAAAAAATTACTTAATCTTGAATAGACCTTAATTTGAATCTTAACGTATGAAAAACATATCAATTTTTTTCGCAGTGTTTTTTGCTGGAATATTTTCAGTGAACGCGCAATGTCCTACTTGTTCTCCGGATCCTACTTGTACAAATACAACGGGCACTCCTATGATTTGTCCTGCCATTCCGCCCAATGCCACCACAGGTGTTTACTACGAGCAGGTTATGACGTTTTTCATTCCTACAGACGTTGTAGATCCCAGTTCTGGAATTGAAGCGACTTTGTTGCAATTAACCATTACAGATGTTTCCGGATTACCATTCGGATTGGAATTCACCTTGAACGATGCCGATGGGATATTCTATCCGCCGCAAGGTGAAACAACGGGTTGTGCAACCATTTGCGGAACGCCGGTTTTGCCGGGAACTTATGACATCGTGATTAGCATTACAGCCTTGGCTGAAGCCTTTGGATTTGAAGTGACGCAAAACGATAGTTTCATCATTACACTTATTGTTGAGCAGGGCCCAGGCGGAACTTCTACTTTCACGTTTGATCAGTCTGCAGGTTGCGGATCTATTGATGTGGATTACGTTGCAACCATAGGTGGAGACGCCGGACAATTGACTACTTACTCCTGGGATTTTGGAAACGGACAAACAGGAACAGAGGCTGATCCGTCGCCAGTAAATTATGGTGCAGCAGGCACCTATACTGCATCTCTTCAAACCGTGATTTCCAATTATGTTATCACCTCGGTAAACCTCTCCGGGGTGAATGGAAATTGGGGTGGCGATCCTGATGATTTGTTTAGTACAGCAGATCCTTACTTCACCATTAACAACGCTGCCGGAAGTGCGGTTTATACCAGCGGAACAGTAAACAATCAGACTAGTGCTTCCTATTCGAATGTGAACTTCACGCTTTCAAATCCACCGTATACCATCACGTTTTGGGATTCAGACGATATCTCTCAAGATGACAACCTAGGAACCTCTTCATTCAACATTGCTGTGGGTTCACAGTCGTTCAATTCGGGCAATGGAACTTCAGGTACCATAAATATTTCATTGAGTGAAGTCACCAATATTTCAGCTTCAACAACAGTGAATGTATTTCCTCAGCCCGATGCTTCTGTGAGTGTCAACGGAGATGTTATTTCATGTCCGAATGATACCATGCCAACCTACTACTGGTATTACGATGGTGTTTTAATTTCAGGAGAGTCGGGATCAAGTTTAACCATGACTGAATCTGGTTATTATTCAGTTTATCTTCAGAATGAATTCGGATGTTCTTCTACAAGTGAGCCTTATCTGTATTGTGCGCCGGTAGAGGTTTTCTGGAATGCAGCTTCCGACCAGTTGTCTGTAGCGGACACCTACGATACCTATCAGTGGTTTTACAATGGAATGCTACTGCAAGGTGCTATTACGTATTATTTGATCAGCCCTCCGAATGGTATTTATGCAGTTCAGGTCACTAATAGTTACGGTTGCACTGTAACATCTGAAATGATAACCGTAAACGTTGGAGTGGAAGAAATTGCAATGGAAGACCAACTGAATATCTATCCGAATCCGGTTACCGACGTGTTAAACGTTCAATGGAACAATACCACGGAAAGTGCAAATCTTACCATTCGCGATCTTTCTGGAAGACTTGTTCTTGCAGAACGCGTAGCGAACGGCAACGCGGTGCTTGATCTTTCCAATTTGTCTTCAGGAAATTACATTCTTGAATTGCAACTGACAGACCGTACTATTCGTAAGCAGGTTGTAAAGCAATAATGTGCAAGCACGAATGCCTTCGGCGAATGTGTAAACACGAATGTCTTCGACGATTTATTACTCCGACTTCGTCGGATTGATCTCGAAGAGATTGATCGAAACACGTTTCGATTGATCCGAAGGATTTAATGTGCAAGCACGAATGTCTTCGACGATTTATTACTCCGACTTCGTCGGATTGATCTCGAAGAGATTGATCGAAACTCGTTTCGATTGATCCGAAGGATTTAATGTGCAAGCACGAATGTCTTCGACGATTTATTACTCCGACTTCGTCGGATTGATCTCGAAGAGATTGATCGAAACACGTTTCGATTGATCCGAAGGATTTAACTTATTTAGCAATAGGATAAAACGCTTCTTCGAAATGGAAAATTTTCGAAGGGGCGTTTTCTGTTTCTACGATAGAGACCACGTCGAATCGAGGTTCTAGGGAATAGTTGTGAAGCACAATGAACAAATGTGCAGCACGAATAAGCTTCTGTCGCTTGCGCGGATTTACCGCGTCGAGCGGATTACCGAAGGCGTCTGTGCTGCGTGTTTTTACTTCAACAAAGACGAGATCATTTTTATCAATCATAATCAAATCAATTTCATAAGGATCTATTCGCCAATTCATAGCGAGTTCCTTGTATCCTTTTTTCTTTAAGAACTCGAGCGCTTGCGCCTCGCCTTTTTTTCCAAGTGCGGTGTGATTCATCGTTCAGCAATTACATTTGCTGCAAATTATCGCGGTCTATGAAGAATCTTATTGTTTTCATGTTTGTCTTTATGGGCATAACAACTTTCGCTCAGAATTCAAACGAGCCACAGGCCTCATGGGGCGGGGTTTCTGATCGCAAGGGACAGAATTATATGTACTGGGGTTACAACAGATCATCTTACCTAAGAACTTACATTCATTTCAAAGGAGATGGATATGATTTCGAATTGAAGGATGTTAGCGCAACAGATATGCCCGCGAAATTCGATCCGAACGTATACTTCAACGTGAAGTATTTCAGTGTACCACAATTCAATGTTCGTTTCGGACGATTCCTTACAGATCAATTTTCAGTTTCAGTGGGATGGGATCATATGAAGTATCGCTTAACACCCACGCAGTCGTGTATTTTGAACGGATACATAGACACGACGAAATATGCGGGTCAGCAATACACAGGGAACTTCAACAATCAACAAATTTTGTACACCAACAGCTTCATGGATTTCCATCACAGCAACGGATTCAATTTTATTCGTGCTGCTGCGGAATACCGCGCTCCGGTTTGGAAAGACAAAACCAATAAGTATGGCTTGTATATGTGGTGCTCTGGAAACCTAGG
>JBILOU010000134.1:0-3256 GCA_044374295.1 Flavobacteriales bacterium
TGTTTCTTTAATTTTTAAATGTTTGACAAATTTGTTGTGTGATCTTGTAATGTATTTACGACTTGTTATTTTTTTTCGGATAGAGGTCGCGTATGATAAAAAACACCAACAAGTACAAGAATGTAAAACCACATGCAAGAGCCAAAGAATTGTCTTTGGCTGGATTTTCAATCGTGCCTTTATTCTTCATAAAATGCTCAAACAATCGGTGCGATATAAACCAACTTAGTCCAAATAAAACTGGAGCTAAACCGAGATAAATGATGTTAAATTTTCTTGTCATTGTTTTTTCGTTTCGACTTAGCGAAATTGCACTAAATTTATCCATACAAAAAGAAAAATATATGCAGTTTATAAGCAAGTTATTCGTAATCGTGTTGATATTCACCGCAAGCGTGGTTTCTGCACAGAACAAGAACATCCTGAAGTTGGATATTTCTTCTCCAATCATGCGCACCGCAAACATCTCTTTCGAACATCAAACGAAAGAAAGATCAAGTTTTGTAATTGGAGGTTTATACCAAGATCAGAGCGATGGATTTGCAAGCAGCTACATTACCCGTCTCGCTATTACTCCAGAATTCCGCTATTACATGGGCAAATACAACGCTCCTGAAGGAATTTATCTTTCCATGTTTGCGCGTTACCAATACATGGAAGCCTTGGAAGAAGTTTACCTAGGCTACGATCCAATCACATACATGAGCATCTATGATTACACCAAGCGCAACATCAACACAGGTGGCGTAGGGATGTCTTTCGGATACCAAAGAATTTTCCAAGACAAAATCAGCATTGACGTTAACTTCGGAACCATTTGGAACAGCGGTGACACACGCGTTTCAACTGACGCACCTTTCATTCAAGCACCGAACGAAGCGTTCCGTCCATACGTTGGATACTTCGTCCGCACAGGCGTTGCTATCGGATTTTTGTTCTAAGAAATTTTAGAGAAATCGAGTTTATCAAAGTCGGCTTGCCAATGCAACGCCGACTTTGCTTTTTTAGTAGCTGCTCTGTACGCCTCATAATATGAGGAGTTCAAGATTTTTTCAATTCCTTCAGCAATGGATTTAGGAGTCACTTCTGAAACCACTTCTCCAACTTTATACTCTTTCACTATTCGCGCAGGTTCAACCAAATTGCTCACCAGCACAGGCACTCCAGCATGAATGTAGTCGAATAATTTATTTGGAAGAGAAAGCGTGTAGTTCAAGTGCAACGGCTTGTCTAGCGAAACTCCCAGATGAACACATTGCGTTAACTTTTTCAATTCGAAATAAGACACGCGTGGAAAAACTTTCACTTTTTCTTCCAAGTGCAATTCAACAATACGTCTCTTGATGTTTTCTAAATCCCTTCCTGCTCCAACGATCAGCAATTGAATTCCTTCCAAATATTGAAAGGCTTCAACCAACTCCATTCCGCCTCTATCGGGATCAATGTAGGCGCCTTGAAGCACTACAGTCTTCACTTCAAACAACTCTTCTCGTTCACTTTCATCTTCCACCAAAATGGGCATGTTGCGTTGAATCAAGACTTCGCGCTTATACTTCGCTCTGTAGATTTCAGCAATGCTTTCATTCACTGTAATAAAAACATCTACGAATGGAATGCAACGTTCTTCTATACGTGTCCAAATGGCCTTAATGCGCTCTCTACCAGTTAGCCCTTCCGCTTCAGTAAAATATTCATGCGAGTCGTAAATGATTTTTGTTCCTCGGAGTTTCTTCATGAAAACCGCTGGCCACAGGACATCTAGATCATTCGCCCAAATGACATCGGTCTTATGAAAGAGTAAATAGAAGAACATGCGCACATTAAGCATGACGTAAAACAGCGGTCCTTTGCTGAAGAATACACGTAAGCGATTTATAGAATAATTACGTTGAAGGGAAATGCTCTCAGGCTTTAAAACGCCTACCAATTCTACTTCCCAATTTTTATGTTGAAGGGAATCGCAAATCTTACTTACTCGTTGATCATACGCAAGATCATTCGAGACGAGGACCGCAACTCGCATAGCTTTAAGCCATCATGTTGTTTCGAAACTTACGAAGGACTTCCTTCGTGTACAAAGGAAAATCGGCATTCATCATCCAACCGAAGTAACCCGGCTCGCGCGTTAAAACATCAGCCACCTTAACGCCTTTGTGCTTTCCAAATCCGAACACCATGTCACCTTCTTCATTGTACTGAAGATTGCCAATGAGGTCTGCTCTTTTTCCATAGCTACTCATGGCTTCAATTTCTTCAATTGAAGTTGGAAGGGCGCGCTCTTCGTCTTTGTACTTTTCAAACATACCTTTAAAAACATCGTAGGTAGCTTGTGTATCTATCAAAGCCGAGTGAGCATTCTCTAAAGTTCCGCCAGTGTAGTATTTGTATGCAGCCGACAAATTTCTTGGCTCAAGCTTATGAAAAAGCACTTGAACATCTACCGTATTTCTTCCATCTAACGTAAATGGAATTCCAACACGAAGAAACTCTTCTGCGAGCAGCGGAATATCAAACTTGTTGCTGTTGAATCCAGCCAAGTCACATCCTTCGATGAAATCATTCAGCATGGGTGCGCAATCTGAAAACAACGGAGCGTTCTTCACATCTGCATCGTATATCCCGTGAACCATGGAAGATTCAATGGGAATTGGCATTCCAGGATTAATTAAAAACTTCGTGTCTTTGAATTCGGGTAACGTTTCAATTGCTCCATCTGGCATAACTTTTACAAAAGCTATTTCCACGATGCGATCTTTCGCAACGTCGGTCCCGGTGGTTTCCAGGTCAAGAAAAACCAACGGTCTCTTTAAATGAAGCATGCAGTATTCTTATTGAACTTTTACTTTGATGTATTGGTATTTCTCGTATTCAGCACGATTTATAATAGCGTCGTTTTCATACTTCTTACCTTGAACACGATTCACTGTTTCAGCAAATTTGAAATCTACTATCTCTAAATACCCTTTTTTCTCGAGAGCATTTTTCAGCGCATTCTTAGCATTTTCAGAACGTTCGTTAGAAAGCATTTCATTCGTTCTAGCACCAATCGAAGGGACATTTGACGAACTTCCCTCAATTGAAATCGTTATGAATCCTTTTTGATCGACAACCTTTTGACACAAAGAAATAAAATCTTGAAACTCTTTTTCTGCAGTTGAAAACTGACTTTTTCCATACAAGAAGAAATGTGCGAATTCAGCATAAGTAGCTGTCTCATCAATTTTCGCTTGAACTGGATTTGCTGGATCAAACTCAA
>JBILOU010000014.1:0-39538 GCA_044374295.1 Flavobacteriales bacterium
AAGAAGAATACTGAAGCGGCCATCATGGCCATTGTTCCGATGAAGAACGTGAATGCAACGTAGTTGTCACTCGCAATTGTAACATGTCCCATAAAAAGGTATTTTAGTTAGGTTTTCCTACTCTTATGGATTTTCGGATTCTCCGCGTTTTTTTAATGTGGTTTCTGCCTCCACATCAAGTAAAACATCGCTTGTTTGGTTTTGTTCAATTTCGTTTAACTTTTTTGCGTGTAAGGTTAAACAAGTTGAATTGTAAACCAAAACGTACCTGAGTTGTTTGAAGAGTATGAACTTGAAAACAGCGGCTATACTTGAGAAAATTGAAAGTGTTGATCCCATTGAATATGGCAAGTCTAGAAATTACCTTGATGGAGCAGTAACACATTTGTCTCCATTTATTTCAAGAGGTGTTATTAGCACGAAGCAGGTTTTCGATTCGGTGATGAAAAAGGGATACTCAATTGATGAAATCGAGAGCTTCGTTAAAGAGTTGGCTTGGAGAGACTACTGGCAACAAATCTGGATTGCGCGAGGCTCTGAGATAGACTCAGACATTCGAAATCCTCAACCCCGCGCCGATAGAGCAGGAGTTCCAGTGAATATCATTAACGGACAAACAGGAATTCAGGCCATAGATAAAGGCATTGCAGAGTTTTATAAAACCGGATACTTACACAATCACCTGCGCATGTATATAGCTTCATGTGCGACCAATCTAGGGAGATGCTCTTGGATTCAACCTGCGCAATGGATGTATTGTCATTTGTTAGATGCCGATTGGGCCAGCAATGCCTTAAGTTGGCAATGGATATGCGGCGCCAAGAGCAACAAACTCTATTTCGCGAATCAAGAAAACATCAATAAGTATTGCAACACCAATCAGGAGAATACGTTCCTAGATGTTTCTTATGAAGAAATTGAAACGATCGGAATTCCAGATGAATTAAGAGAATTGGAAACGTTTCAATTGAAAACAAAACTTCCGAAAACTTCCTTTCCAACCATACAAAATGGAGAGACGTGTTTCCTATACAACTTCTATAATCTCGATCCCATGTGGCGTAAAGATGAAGCGGGCGCGCGCATTCTTTTGCTAGAACCGTCGGTGTTCGAGAAATATCCCGTTTCCGAAAAGAGTATTCAGTTTTGTATTGATCTGGCGATAGAAAACATTCCGAACATACAAATCTTTGTCGGTGAGTTTTCAGATTTGCAACGTATTCCCGCAGTGCAATTCATTTTCAAAGAGCATCCGCTAAATGCTTACGAAGGAATTCAAGATGAACGCGAATGGATTTCTTCGGTGAAAGGAGATTTCCCTTCCTTCTTTGCGTTTTGGAAAAAAGTAAAGAAAGAACTTCAATGAAAAAATCAAATCTACCCACTAAAATCTGCACGGTATGCGGACTGCCATATTCCTGGCGAAAGAAGTGGGAGAAGAATTGGGAAGAAGTGAAGTATTGCAGTGAACGGTGCAGAAGGTCGAAGGACAAAAATTCTTCGAGTTCTTAATTCAGCTTATAAAACTTCTTCCAACTGCTTGGTGTGCTGTTCTACTTGATGCTCATTGAAATTCTCCCACCGCGGAGCGTCTTCCGTTTTCTCATACAAGAAGGATTTCAAGTATTCACTGCTGTCGTTGTGAAGGTCATGCAGGTGCTGAAGAATTTGGAAGAAGAATTCGTCTAATCGATGAACATCCTTTAATTCATTTTGAAGTGAAGCTGGTAGTTGGAATACGCGAACGATTTCATTCTTCTCTTCTTCATTCATTTCTGTTTTATATCCTTGCGTAAGCGTCTTGAAAACAAGGTTGTTCCAAATGAGGTTGTTACTTGCCCATTCAATTTCTTCACCGTGTTGTGCATGCTCTGATATAAGAACAATCGCATGCAACACTTCGGGAAGATATTCAGTTGGAAATTCATCGAAGCTGCGGAATTCGTATCCGCTTTGATAAAGCTTTTCTCTATTGAAGTCCAATCCAAGATCTGAAAGAAGTTCATAGCACAATTCAGATTCAATGCGATCGCGCCACCAAATGTTTTCTTCTTTCTGAAAGTTCAAAAGCTTTCTGAATTCTTCAACAGGAAAAGTAAGAACTTTTCCCTTCGGCATGGATTTGTGGTAGGTGCCAACTCCGGTGTATCTCGACATGGCGTTTCGCATAGATCCGCCAGCGAACTTTTCTACCATATCGAATTTATAGCTAATCACAGACATGATATCTGGACTACCGAGTGTTGCAATGAACAACGGCTCGAACCACTGTAGCAAGTATATGGCTTTGTGGTGCGCTTGATCGAATGCGGCGTAATCAACAATGCGACTGTCTTCCGTTAAGGTTGGAAGTGTTATGTGGAAGTGGAAGGTTCCGTTGTTGAAAAGAACGAGTTTCTTCTGATTCGACATGAACATGTTTATTCCGATGTTGTATTGCGGATATGTTAATGGTCCGGGAAGAATTTTCGTTTCGTTCAGTTTGTCGAGAAAGATTTTCTTCGACGCTTTCAATTCATTGAACGATTCTTGAATGGTTCTGTTCTCGTAGTATTTCGTTACAAATTCAATGGTGTCTCCGTCGAAGATGATCGATCCCATGGGATTGTTCTTCTGCGTTAGCATGCTTTGAATTTGATAAGGTTGTTTTTCTAAGAAGAGCTCCAGTATTGACTTTCCCGCATAGTCTGGGTTGTCGAGCAGAGGTGGAGCCGATTGAATGGTCTTGTGTTGAAAATGAATGTCGAGCTTTTCAAGCGAGTGACTGTTCATCATCTGACTTACCAAATAATTTTTACTTGAGTCGAAGGCGCGTGCTAAAACTTTTTCTAAACTTCCTGCACGGTAACACTTCAAATAGTCGATGCTGTATCGCTCTCGACCCATTTTTTCTTGAATGAACTGTCCGGAAACAACAAGCGATTCTTCGAATTGCAAGTACGTTTCGTTTTCTAACCCAATGCCCCAGTATTGTTTTTTTATCGGGTTGTTTTTCATTCTTCTCGGAGCTTATTGATAATTAGAGTTTCTTTTTTTATGTTGAAGGGTGAAGTGCTTGACTTCCATTAAGCGTGGTAATACAACACGAACGATGTGTATCTGCTGTGGTTCCACCAATCTCTTCTTTTTCGCGCGAAGTAATTGTAGTTCAATTTTCCGGCTTGCGATTGAAGCGGAAACAGAACTTCATCGTTTTCGCGAAACGCTTTTTTCTTTTCTGTTTCAGGAACAATAGGGACAATGTGTCCAGATAATCCTACGGTCTTTCTCTTCGCGCAAATCATTCCCACACCACCTTCTTCCGTTACGCGTCTTTGAATTTCTGTAAGAGAAGTCATTCTTTCCCATCCAAAACTTTCTCCCCAAGTGCCAAACCAATCGTGAATGGCGCTTGAATAAATAGGAACAACCGTTTCATTGAAAATGGGAGTGACATCTATTCCTTGTTGTAGTTTTTCAATGGACTCATCTGTCCACCAAACTGTCGGAAGATAAACCTTTGCGAAGTAGCAATAGTCGAAGGAATAAACATTGCAATAAGTGTCTTCCGGAGTTCTTTGATATCGTAAACTGTGTTTTACATCTAATTTTCGAATGAGTCGGTGAAGACTTTTTTTCTTGGATTCAGCACTTTTTAAATTGCGATAAGGAATAGTTTCATCAGTCATTGGATGAAACTTACACTCTATGGAATCTAGATTTGACAGTGCATTGGGCAACAGCTCGGCTGGTTTAATAGCCCTGACCTTCGAGACAACTTCCACTTGAGAAACCGGGTTAGGGGTTTCATTAACTTCTTTCATCAGGTTAGTTTTTACGAAAATAGGTATAAATGTGCGAAGCACTGATGCCTGCGGCGAATGTTCTGCGAACGAATGCCTTTGGCGAATGCTCCGCGAGTTTTTTAAGGTAAGAGGGGGGAGATTTAAAATGGTCCGACAAGAATGGCTAGAAGAGCCTCTGGAATTAATCCGTCTGCAGTGAGCACGCAATCGAAATAGTTGGTTGAATTTCCACGATAGACTTTCGATTTGTCAATGGTTGTAACACAATCGAAATAACTTGTTGAATTTCCCTTGTAAACTTTATCTTCTTTTTAGGTGAAAAGACAATCGAAGTAGCTGGTTGAATTTCCTCTGTAAATTTTCGTTTGCGCGAATACGCCAAAAGCAAACAGCAGCAGAAGTACGGTTGATAGTATCTTTTTCATTTAGATGAATTTCGAAACGAATTTCCAACAACAAAGTTCCAATTACGGAGTAGGTATAACGCAGTTCCAATTATGAAATAGGAATAACGTAGTTCCAATAACGAAGTTCTTAGTTTTCCATCAAACGCTTCGCAGCAGCAACAATATTCTTCGCCTTCAATCCATATTTCTCCATCAACTGATCGGGTGTTCCGCTTTCGCCGAAGCTGTCGTTTACGCCAATGAATTCCATTACAGAAGGTGCTTCTTTTGCTAACACTTGAGCAACCATGCTGCCTAATCCACCCGTAATCATGTGCTCTTCACAAGTGATTACCTTTCCGGTTTTCATTGCACTGCGCACGATGGCTTTTTCATCGAGAGGCTTAATGGTGTGGATGTTAATGAGGTCAACTGAAATTCCTTCCGCTTCTAATTCACGAGCTGCTTCAACAGCTTCCCAAACTAGGTGTCCGGTTGCAATAATGGTCACGTCGTTTCCTTCGTGAATGTGCCATGCTTTTCCAATTTCGAAATTCTGATCTACAGCAGTGAAGTTCGTTACTTTCGGTCTTCCGAAACGCAAGTAAACAGGACCGTGATGATCGGCTATAGCCATTGTCACAGCTTTGGTCTGGTTGTAATCACAAGGATTAATAACAGTCATGCCCGGAAGCATGCTCATCATTCCAACATCTTCTAAAATCTGATGCGTTGCACCGTCTTCACCCAAGGTAAGTCCAGCGTGAGAAGCACAGATCTTAACGTTCTTATCACTATATGCAATGCTTTGTCTAATCTGATCGTAAACTCTTCCAGTAGAAAAGTTTGCGAATGTTCCTGTGAAAGGAATGTATCCGCCAATGGTCATTCCAGCAGCAACACCCATCATGTTTGCTTCTGCAATTCCAACTTGAAAAAAGCGCTCAGGAAAATCTTTCTTGAAAGCATCCATTTTCAAAGAGCCAATTAAGTCGGCACACAATGCAACAACTTTAGGATTTTTCTGACCTAATTCATGAAGTCCGGCACCGAAGCCAGAGCGTGTATCGTTCGCGGGTGATAAATCGAATTCTAACATGTCTCTTAAATTAATAGTCGCCTAAAGTTTCTTCTAACTGTCCCAATGCTGCTGCCAATTGCTCGTCGTTCGGAGCAACGCCATGCCACTTGTGTGTGCCTTCCATGAAGTCAACACCTTTACCCATGCTAGTCGTAATGAGAATCATAATCGGATAACCGTTTCCGGTTAGACTCTTCGCTTCATCAATTGTAGCGTTGAGTTGCTCTAGGTCGTGTCCGTTTGTTTCCAACACTTTCCAACCGAAGGCTTCGAATTTCGCACGAAGATTTCCCAAAGACATAACAGCCTCTGTTGGGCCATCGATTTGCTGTCCGTTTACATCTACAGTGCTAATGATATTGTCAATTTTGTGATGCGCGCAGTACATAGCGGCTTCCCAAATTTGACCTTCTTGCAATTCACCATCTCCGTGAAGTGTGAATACAAGTTTAGGATCGTTGTTTAATTTTTTTGCTTGAGCTGCTCCAGCAGCAACGCTCATGCCTTGGCCAAGTGAACCGCTCGCAATACGCACGCCAGGAAGACTGTCGTGAGTGGTAGGGTGACCTTGAAGGCGTGTGTTAATTTTTCTGAACGTTGCCAATTCAGCAACATCGAAATATCCTGAACGAGCCAACACGGAATAGAAAACAGGGGAGATGTGTCCGTTGCTCAAGAAGAAGAGGTCTTCCCCTTGGCCGTTCATGTTCCAGCTTGTTGGGTTAATTGTCATTTGACGGAAATAGAGACTCACCAAGAAATCGGTGCAGCCTAAACTTCCTCCTGGGTGTCCGCTGTTCACAGCGTGAACCATTCGCACGATATCACGTCTCACTTGAGAAGCTATTCGCGAAAGTTCTTGATTAGAAACCATTGAAGAATTTTTTTGCGAAAGTAGTTTTTATTTTATGTTGAAAAGGGAAGTGTTTGTTGATTGTGGAAAAGTGTGCACTTGCAATTATCTTTGCAGCCTAATTCAAAAATCATGGCGTTAAAGTGCGGTATTGTAGGTCTTCCGAATGTTGGAAAATCAACCCTGTTCAATTGTTTGTCAAACGCGAAAGCTCAAGCAGCTAACTTCCCGTTCTGTACCATTGAACCCAATGTAGGAACCATTACCGTTCCAGACGAGCGCATGACGCAGATTGCAGAATTAATTACTCCAGAACGAATTGTTCCTACAACTATCGAGATTGTAGACATTGCCGGATTGGTGAAAGGCGCTTCGAAAGGAGAAGGTTTAGGAAATAAATTCTTGGCAAACATTCGCGAGACCGATGCAATCATTCATGTATTGCGTTGTTTCGATGACCCGAATGTAGTGCACGTAGACGGATCTGTAAATCCACTTCGCGACAAAGAAATCATTGATATTGAATTGCAGTTGAAAGATCTTGAAGCGGTTGAGGCGCGCATTGCGAAAGTCCAACGTGCTGCGAAAGCAGGAGATTCGACAGCGAAGAAACAGTTCGATTACTTAGAGCGCTTGAAAGCTGCTCTAGAACAAGGAAAGAGCGCACGTACCGAGCAACCTGAAAACGACGAGCAAATAGTTCTTCTTCGCGAATTACAATTGTTAACGGCTAAGCCAGTATTATACTTGTGCAACGTAGAAGAAGGTTCTGTTGTTAACGGTAACGCTTATGTTGAGCAAGTAAGAGAAGGTGTGAAGGACGAGAATGCAGAGGTATTGGTAATAGGCGCCGCTATTGAAGCAGACATTGCATCGTTAGACACCTACGAAGAACGTCAAATGTTCTTGCAAGATCTTGGGCTAGATGAACCAGGTGTTTCTAAATTGATCAAAGCAGCTTATCGCTTGTTGAACCTGAAGACATACTTCACAGCTGGTGTGAAGGAAGTTCGCGCGTGGACCATCTATGAAGGATATACCGCTCCGCAAGCAGCAGGTGTGATTCACACCGATTTCGAAAAAGGATTTATTCGTGCTGAAGTCATTAAGTTGGTAGACTTCTTAAGCTTTAAATCTGAAGCCGCTGTTAAAGAGGCTGGTAAAATGTCGGTAGAAGGGAAGGAGTATGTGGTGCAAGACGGAGACATCATGCACTTCCGTTTCAATGTATAAAATTCAAATCACACTAATTGCAGTTACCATGCTTCTATTGGAAGCATGCGCATCTGTATCTTCTATTCAACAAGAAATAACCAACACCATGCATTCGCAACACAAGGCCTGGAACATGGGCGATTTAGTTGGATTCATGAACGGTTATTGGGAAAGTGATTCGCTTCGGTTTTTAGGAAAGGATGGTGTTACGTTGGGTTGGAAATCTTCGTTGGAAAGATACCAACGGGCGTATCCTTCAAAAGAAAAAATGGGAACATTGAAATTCGATGAACTTAGAATTGAAGTCTTGAATGGAAAGAACGCATACGTTGACGGACGTTGGAATTTATTTCGAAGCGCAGATACATTATGCGGACATTTTACGTTGCTTTGGAAAAGAATCAACGGAAGATGGGTTATTGTAAGTGACCATTCCAGTTAAAATTTATTATGCAAATCTCACTCACTGTTTTATTATGTCTTGCAACAGGCATAGTCTCTTGGCAAGCGCTTTCGAATTCGGAACTCTTTTCAAAGTTGTCACTTTCACCATATCGCGTAAAGCATAATAAAGAGATTTATCGCATTTGGTCGCATACGCTTGTTCACGCAGACATGGGACATCTGTTCTTCAATTTATTTGCTCTTTTTAGTTTTGGAAGAGCTGTTGAGCATTATATGCCAACCGCTTTGTTTGCTCTGCTGTACTTGGGCGCTGCTGCTTTTGCAACCCTTCCAGCTTTGAAGAAGCACGGAGACAATATTTATTACACAAGTGTTGGCGCATCAGGAGCAGTTAGCGCAGTTATGATGCTCTACATGTTCATGTTCCCCAATTCGGAATTGTTGTTTTTCTTCATCTTACCACTGCCCGGATGGGCGGCAATTATTCTGTTTTTCGGATTGGAATATTACATGAATAAGAAGATGAATACTGCCATTGCGCACGACGCGCACTTAGCGGGAGCAGCCTTTGGTATTGCGTTTTTATTGGTGTGGAAGCCGCAAGAATTTCTCGATTTCTTTGTCGTAGTTTATAATTCAATCGTTCATTAAGCCATGATACCTGGAGCGAATTTCAGAATGAAAAGCGGCATCAGTTGGTGGATCTTCGGTCCGGTATTAATCATGTTCATGGTAACCGGATTTTTGAACGTTCGCGAGTCGCTAATTATGCTTGCGCTGTATGTGCCGCTCACGGCTTTTATTCTTTCGATCATTTTCAACACACATTACACCATTACTTCGGAAGGAAAATTAAAAGTCTTTTGTGGCATATTTCCGTTTCCAACCCTAGACATTTCAGACATTACTCATTTCAAGTACACGAACAATCCAATAAGCTCTCCAGCCGCGTCTTTGAAGCGTTTGGCGCTGTATCATAACGGTCGATTATTGGTGATTATTAGTCCAGAAAACAGAGACGTTTTTGTTGAAGTCTTGAAACAGCACAATACTTCTTTGCAACAGAAGTAATATTTGTTCGGAAATCCGTTCTACAAGGGTTATTTTTGTGCTATTGGAAACGCCCGAGGAAATAGTTGTTCAACCTAATAAGAAGCGAAAGAGAAGATTTCTCTGGCTTTTAACAATTCCTGCTTATTTAATTATACTCATCCTTTCCCTTCAAATTCATGCTGTTCAGACTTGGGGCGGACATCGCTTGGCGTCCTATCTTTCTTCGGAGTGGAATCGGAAAGTAGAGATAGATCGCATTCGCATTGACTTGTGGGCGCGTGTTGTATTAGACGGTTTATATATTGAAGACCACAAGGGTGATACATTGCTTTACGCGAAGGAATTGCATATGGCCACTTATTCTTTTTCTTCAAGCCAATCACGGTTCGAATCGCAAAGTATTTCGCTTATTGAACCGAACATAGAGTTCAAGCGCTATGCCGGTGAATCGGATTGGAATTATCAATTCCTTTCTGACTACTTCGCAAGCGAAGAGCCCCAAGACACCACAAGTAATTTCAGTATGTGGTTAGGGAAGTTGAATATTGAAAATGGAAAGTTTACCTATTTCGATTACACACTTCCTTTGGTAGAAGAAGGCGCATTCTACGAAGAACAATTGGCAGTCTCTCATTTTTCAACTCAGGTTGAAAATTTCGAAATGAAAGGAGATGTGATTCAAGCGAACATTGAATCGCTGAAGTTGAAGGAAAGATCGGGATTGAATGTCGAAGATTTACACGCACATTTCAGAATGCAGGACAATGCAATTCAAGTTACAGAATTGGATGCCGATTTAGGTGAAACTCATTTAGTTGGAAACGTTGGAATATATGCGCCCAATGACGATGCCTGGAGCGACTTCAACAACAAAGTGAATTGGGACATTCACTTTAAACCAACGGAATTGGTGCTGAATGATCTCTCGGTGTTTAGCAGCGATTTGAAAGGTTTCGATAATGTGTTGAAATTGGAAGGAGACATTTCGGGTCCATTGAACAATTTGAGTTTGTGGAATATGGATCTTCAATTTGGAAGGCATTCGCACTTCAAAGGAAATATTCATTTAATGAATGCCATGAACTTGGATAGTTTGAAATATGAGTTGGCGGCTGAATCTATAACAAGCAATTACAACGATTTAACTGCCTTGAAGGCTTACCCTTTTTCAGAAGGCAAGCTCATGCAACTTCCAGCAAACATTTCCACATTAGGTAAAATTCAGTTTGAAGGAAATGCACGCGGCGATTTATCTGAAGTAGAGCTTTATGGAAAGACCACTACCGACATTGGATCGCTAACCACTGCGGTTAAGATGAGTGATTTTGATTCTTTGCTGAGTTATAAGGGTCAACTGAAATTGGAAAAATTCAATTTGGGAATCTATTATTCAGACAATCAGTTGGGCGTTGTTTCCACGAATATTCATGTGGAAGGAACCGGGCTCGAAGTGAGTAACATGGATTTGAATTTCGAAGGAGACATTAGTGAATTAGGATTGGGCGAATATGTCTACACCAAGATGACTTCAAGCGGAAGGTTCAAGAATAACTTTTTCAGTGGAAAGTTTGAAATTGCCGATGCCAATGCCCAAGCGAAATTCGATGGAGAAATCGATTTCACCCAGAAACAACCGTTGTTGAATTTCGAATTGAATGTGAATCGCTTCGACCTTACAGCGGTTGGATTGTTGGAAGACGAGACGCCTGCGGTTATTGCCGGAGAATTCAACGCTCACTTGAAAGGATTAACCTTGAGTGAAATTGAAGGGGAGTTTGTGGGGGCAAATATCGTTTATCTCATCGATGAGAAAATTCGCAAACTAGACTACGTCACATTAGATACCGAGCAGGAGGGAACGCGCAGCATTACGTTGAATTCCGATGTGGTTTATGCGAAGTTGGAAGGGAAATTCAACTATAATCAATTGTGGCCAAGTCTTCAAGACATTATTGCAGATGCACTTCCGAACATGAATTATTCTTCGCGTCCTCACAAAGAACAAGATTTCAATTTAACCATTCGTATCAACGATTTCGATTTTATTTCTGCGGCCTTCATACCCGAATTGAAAATTGCTAGAGGAACGTCTTTGAATTTATTCGTAGACGAAAAGAACAACGAACTTTCGGGAACTTTCGGATCTCCGAATATTCAATACGAAGATTATAAAGCAGAAGATTTGGTAGTAGATGTTTCACGCGAGTTGGGATCAATTTTTCTAACTGTTCAAGTGAATGAAGTCTTAGAACAAGAGTCGAAATTGATTAGCAATCTTTCATGGGATGTTCAGTCACTTGGAGATACGGTCTATAGCGCGCTCATGTGGGGAAACCCAGGCGAGTTTTTAACGGGTGATTTGAACGGTGTGTTTTTCCTGAATTGTTTCGATGATTTTGAATACATCGTTGGCCGAAGTTCTTTGGTCGTGAACAACGAACCTTGGATTTGGGCACCGAGCGCGTCCTTCACACTGTGTCACAAGGATCTTGGCGTAAACGGATTTCGAATGTACAATCAGAATGAGTATTTGGGAATTAATGGGATGATTACCGAACATCCGTCTTCTCCTTTGCGAGTGGAATTGGGTAATGTTGATTTAGCTATGTTGAACGGCTTGTTGGGTGAAGACCTTCAGCTTGCAGGTGAAGCAAATGGAGTTGTGGAGTTGAGCAATGTTTACGATAAGACTATTGTGACTTCAGAGTTGAGTTTGTTCGAATTGGGATTGAATGATTATGAGATTGGAAATCTCTGTGTGAATAGCACGTGGGACAGTAAGAAGGAACGTTTGCGTGCCGATGGAGAAATAGAAAGAGACAGCATTCAACCGCTTCGCTTTGCAGGAAACTATACACCCAAAGACGAAGAGAGCCCGCTTGACTTCTTGTTAACGATGAACGGATTTGATTTAAGTATTTTAAATGCATTCATTGGTGAAGATGTTTTAGGAATAAGTGGCTTCGCTTCTTCCATGGTTAGTCTTACCGGAACGTTGGAAGAGCCACAATTGGAAGGGGACTTATTACTGCGTAAGGCGGAACTTTTCGTTCCATTCCTTCAAACGAAATATGCATTTAACGATAAGATTCACATTGATCCTGAAATGTTCGCATTCGATAATGTGAAGATTTTCGATGAGGAAGGAAATCCGGGCAGGCTTACCGGACAAGTGCTTCACAAGAATTTTGGCGATTGGCAATACGACGTAATGGTTGAAATGGATACGCCTATGTTAACCATGAATACGAAGGAAGGCGATAACAGTGATTTTTATGGAAAGGCTTATACAACAGGGTTCCTAGATATTTCTGGATACGGTGATCAGACCTTTTTCGATATGACTTTGAAAAGCGAGAAGGGGACTGTGTTCAACTTGCCAATGAGTGCTTCTGGAGAATTGCAATTCGATTCATACATTCAATTCGTGAATCCGCTTGACACCACAACAAAGAAAGAATTGAAAGCCGATTTGAGTGGTATTACGATGAACATGCAACTCGATGTGACGGAAGACGCTGAATTTCAAATTATTTTCGATGAAGCTGTTGGTGACGTCATGAAAGGTAAAGGGAAGGGGCATTTGTCTATGATCATTAACAACCTCAGCACCTTTAACATGTATGGTATGTTGGAAATTACCCAAGGAAGTTATTTGTTCACCTTGAAGAACCTGTTGAATAAACCTTTCGAAGTGAAGCCGGGTGGATCCATTGCATGGTACGGAGATCCAATGGCTGCAGAACTCGATATGCAAGCTATTTACAAAGTTTCGGCAAGTTTGAATGATATTATTCCTGATCCAACGCAGACAAGCGGAAAACGGATCCCAATTAATTTGGTTATGGGTCTTCAAGGTAAAATGATGAACCCTACCATTGGATTCGATTTAGAACTGCCACAATCTGATCAATTAACGCAATCTCGTTTGGCAAGCGTTATAAGCACCGAGCAGGAGCGAAATAGACAAGCGTTTGCGTTATTGGTTATGGGAAGATTTATTAGTCCGCCGAACATAACTCAAACTGGAGGAACCGGAGTTGGATTAGCAAGTAACGGAAGTGAGTTAGTTTCAAATCAGATTTCAAATTGGCTCAGCCAGATTAGTGACGATTTCGATTTAGGATTTAATTACCGCCCAGGAGATAAGATTAGTAACGAACAAATTGAATTGGCATTGAGTACTCAGTTGTTCAACGATCGTGTGAGTGTAACTGGAAACTTTGGGGTTGCGCGCGGTAGCGCGAACACGAGTCAAACAACCAACTACATCGGAGATGTTAGAGTGGAGTACAATATTACCCAAAACGGAAAAATCCGATTGATGGTATACAACGAAAGCAACGATCAGAGGGTGACCACCACTGCCCAAAGTCCTTATACACAAGGTGTCGGGGTCATTTACCAAGAAGAATTCGATAATTGGAAACAATTAGCAGACGGAATTCAGGTAATTTTTAAGCGAAATGCTAATAAATCCTCAGGAGGACAAATCCCGTAGGGACAAATCCGCTTTGCGGATCAATCCCTGTAGGACTAATCCACTTCGTGGAATATTACTTCGCTTTGAACTTCGCGATAGCTGAACGAGTAAAATCACTCAATACAAGTCTTCCAGAAATTCCTGCTCTTTCGAAAAGCAAGGTGTCCCAGTTTTCTGTGTTTCTCCAGAAGATTTTCTTTAGTTCTTGCATGGCTTCAGGATTGCTGTTATTCAATTTGTCTGCGAGCACTTGAATGGCAGCATCCATAGCTTCAACGGTATCGAATACTTCAGCATACAATCCTTTCTCACGGGCCCATTGTGCGCTTTGCCATTCGCTGGCGTTGATAGCCAATTGCGACATAGCAGACAAGCCAACTTTTCTTTCAACGGCTGGCCCAACCACGAATGGTCCAATTCCGACCACCAATTCACTTAACTTTACCGAAGCGGCTGATGTTGCAAAACAATAATCAACCGAAGCGGCAATTCCAACTCCACCACCCACCGCTTTGTTCTGCACGCGACCAATAACGAGTTGAGGAATTTTTCGAAGCGCATTAATCACCAACGCAAATCCAGAGAAGAAAACATTTCCTTCTTCCGTAGTTTGAATGGCAACTAACTCATCGAAACTAGCTCCAGCGCAAAAAGCTTTTTCTCCTTCACTTTTCAATACAACCACCCGAACATCTTCGCGTGTGCTTATTTGTTCAATCGTGCTAGCAAGTTCTCGCAATAGCGCTCCTGGGAGCGAATTACTTTGTGGGTGAAAAAATGTTATGGTAGCAATTCCGTTATTTGCTTCGAAAGTAACTTTTCCGTTTTCCATATGAAATAGTGTTTGAATGAAAAGGGCTGCCGAAGCAGCCCGTAATATTATCCTCTTTTTGCAATGGGCACATAATCGCGAAGATCATGTCCAGTGTAGATTTGACGTGGACGGCCAATTGGCTCTCCTTGTTCAATCATTTCTTTCCATTGTGCGATCCAACCTGGTAGACGTCCCAATGCAAACATTACTGTAAACATTTCAGTTGGAATACCAATTGCGCGGTAGATGATTCCAGAGTAGAAGTCTACGTTTGGATACAACTTACGCTCTACGAAGTACTCGTCTTTCAACGCCACTTCTTCCAATTGTTTTGCAATGTCTAATACTGGATCGTGAATACCTAATTTGTTCAATACATCGTCGCAAGCTTTCTTAATGATACGTGCACGTGGATCGAAGTTCTTGTATACGCGGTGACCGAATCCCATAAGGCGGAATGGGTCATTTTTATCTTTTGCTTTCGCAACCCACTTCGAAACATCACCACCGTCGTTCTTAATCTTCTCAAGCATTTCAATAACCGCTTGGTTAGCACCACCGTGAAGAGGTCCCCAAAGTGCAGCAATACCAGCAGAGATAGACGAGTACAAGTTACTTTGTGAAGAACCAACCATACGTACAGTAGAGGTAGAGCAGTTTTGCTCGTGGTCTGCGTGTAAGATTAAAAGTTTGTTCAACGCATCGTCGATAACCGGATCAATTTCGTATTCGTATGTTGGCAAAGCAAACATCATGTGCAAGAAGTTTTGCGTGTATGAGTATGCGTTGCGTGGGTATACAATCGGATGTCCAATACTTACTTTGAAAGCTTGAGCAGCTAACGTTGGCATTTTAGCCATTAGACGGTGAATGGTTAATTCGATGTCTTTGAAGTTATTTGGATTTTGAGATTCAGGGTAGAACGTAGACATGCTCGCGATCATGGAAGACAATACTCCCATTGGATGCGCGTGTGTTGGATACGCTTCATAGAAACGTTTCATGTCTTCGTGCACCAACGTGTGGTGACTAATGCTATCTGTGAAGTAGCGTAATTCTTTTTCAGTTGGAAGATCTCCGTAGATAAGCAAATAAGCTACTTCTAGGAATGTTCCGTATTCTGCAATTTGTTCAATTGGGTAACCGCGGTACCATAATTTCCCTTCTTCACCATCTAAAAATGTGATAGCGCTCTTGGTAGCACCTGTGTTTTTATAACCGCTATCTAAAGTTACGTAACCGGTTAAGTCACGAAGCTTCGTAATGTCAATAGCCTTCTCGTTCGCAGAACCAGTAAATACGGGCACTTCGTATTCTTTTCCGTCTAAAATAATTTTTGCTGTCTCTCCCATTGCAATTGCAGTTTAAGTGTGCGCAAGATAATCTAGGAATTTCCATTCGCCAAGAATCTTTCTAGAAAAGACAACAAAAATCTAATTGAAAAGTTCAGTTAGAATCGGCGAAATAAACTACCGCTTCGGAAGAAACTCAGACACTTTTGCAATCCAAGCATCTGGACCACCAGCCATGTATCCGTTTTGGCCAAGAGAGGCGAGGTTAATGCGTCCGTCGTCGGTTGGAGTAGGCATTACGAAATGACAAGTTGGATAGCCTTGAACAGCGAACATTTGTTGCAATTGTCTATTTTGATCTTTTATCGTTTGAGGCTGTTCCTTTTTTCTAGGGTAATCGAGTTCAACCAAGATTACATTTTCTTTCGCCCACTTGGTAAAGGTTTCCGTTCTGAAAACCTCGTTTTGTAAACGAATGCACCATCCGCACCAATCACTTCCAGTAAAGAATAACATGATTGGTTTTTTTGTTTCGTATGAAAGTCCGATGGCCTTGTTTAGGTCTGTTTCCCATGCTTCACCTTCAAATTGAGCCGTTGCGGCACCTTGTGGTTTCGCAACAGTAGAGGGAACATTTTGTGCGCAAGCATTCAAGGTGAATGAAAGAACAATTGCAGAAAGTATTAATCGGAATGACATAGGATTTGTTGATGCGTTCATACAGCGAATATAAGAAAGTTCGTTTAAAAGAAAAGGGAACGACAATTATCGTTCCCTTTCTAAATATCGAAATGAATTATTGACTAGCGAAGTCCGTGCATCATTTTCAAAAGCGTTTTGCTTAAGAAGAATAACAACACAGATGCAACTCCTGCAAGGATGATAAACACAACGAAGAACTCATACAAGTTTTTGATTTCTTGTCCGAAAATGCTCGGTTTCTTCGGGTTCAAATCCCAGATTTCAAAAGCAACATTCATTTTTTCCTTGTTGATCTCATCTGGGGTCATCTTCAAAACGTATGCTGTATTTCCATCTTGACTAACACCAATTGAGAATTTAGTTTTCTCTCCTTTAGGAGTGATTTGCTTCAATTTGTGTTCTTCAATTTTAGGAGTTCCTCCCGTTTGAATAGCCACAGAAGTTACCACATCTGTTTCTTCAGCCGCAGTGAAATAATCCACCAATGGATCTGCTGTCATGTTGTGCATGAATTTGTCTATTCCTGTTTTTTCAGGAGCTTCTTTCTTATTGTCTGCAGTAGTTGCAACTGTCCAAAGACCCGGCTTTGTGTTGTTCGCGAAGAAGTTTGTGTTTGCGTCAACAACAATGGTCGAATCCATACCATTTATGTTTGCAGCAAATTGAGGAGCCCCGTATGCAGATTTTTTATGCACATCTTCAGGGTAATACCCACTTAAATCACCAGCTACTTTATTCGCTAATGCAGTGCTTAAGAACCAAACACCCATAAGCAATGAGCTGTATCGAACAGGAGCCAATTTCACCACCATTGAAAGTCCAATAGGAGAGAGGCATAACTCACCCATAGTATGAATAGCGTACAAGCTGAACAACCAAACCATGGAAACTTTAACTCCAGATCCAAGGTCTTTCACAACTAAGGCAATAATTACATACCCTAATGCTACCATGAACAAACCAATGGCTTGCTTCATTGGAGATGCAGGCTCTTGGTTCTTTTTACCCAAGCGAACCCACAACATTGCAAATAAGGGAGCTAATGCAACAATCAAAATTGGATTTACAGATTGGAACGCGCTTGCTGGAATGTCGAACCATCCGAATAAATTACGATCCGTTTGCTCTTCCGCAAAGAAGGTTAATGAAGCACCTGCTTGTTCGAACGCTGCCCAGAACGCAATAACGAAGAATGCAATGATGTAGATAACCCAAATGCGGCTGCGCTCAATTTTATCGAGAGAAGGATCTGTAATGATATACCCGGGAGCTGCAATGGTACAAGCGAAGATGAATGAACCAATGATATCTAATCCAAGAACTCCTTTAAACAACAAGTAAAGACCAATTAATACAGCTAACCACATGTAAGCTCTTCCGTTTCCAGCTTTGTCTGATGCTGCCTTCTCCTCAACGGTTGGAGCAACTTTTTCAGGAAATCCGCCGATAGGCGTCCCATCTGGAGTAACGATGTATTTGTTTTTCATTGAAATGAAAATGATCAAACTCAGAATCATTCCGATACAAGCCGCGAGGAATCCCCATTTGAAGTCTGCTGGATCCCCTGTATCTCCAACTGCGCCGCAGGCAAGCGGAGCAATGAATGCACCAAGGTTGATACCCATATAGAAAATGGTGAAAGCTGCATCAATACGTTTGTCTCCTTGCGGATACAATTGTCCAACCATCGTTGAAATGTTTGGCTTGAAGAAACCGTTACCAATAATTAAAGCCAACAAACCAAGAAGCATAATAGCTGTTGCACTAGAAGGAGTAGTGTAAAACATTCCACTCGTGAACATTAAGAACTGCCCAATGGCCATTAAAACACCTCCAACAATAATTGACTTTCTATTTCCCCAATAACGGTCGGCCACGAATCCTCCAATAAGTGGAGTTAAGTATACCAATCCTGTATAATCGCCATAGATAGCCGAAGCTAATGCCTTGTCGAAAAGAAGGGCTTTGGTCAAATAAAGCGTGAACAATGCTCGCATACCGTAGTACGAAAAGCGCTCCCACATTTCTGTGGTGAAGAGTAGGTACAGTCCTTTTGGATGACCTTTCTGAGTAGATGCTTCAGACATAAATCGTGATAAATTAATAAAGGTTAGGTTTCAAAAATAAGAGAAAGGAGCCAAGTTTCATTATTTAACTAAGAAAGTTCCTGAAACTTGATAATTTTCAACACCTCCGCAGAGTGAAGACATCACCAATGTGTAAAAATAAGTACCTTGTGAAAATTCAACTTCGTCTGGACAGAAGCTTGCTGGGACAGAAGCGTCAAAGATTAAAGTTCCCCATCTGTTGTAAATTGCCAATTCAAACGTATCGAATAATGTGAACAGTTCGCTTTGGTCCAATCCGGGCAGGAATGGAGACCAACACGCATTCAATAAGTCGCCATCGGTAACTGTCACAATTGTTGGATATTGAACTAACTCAATGGCGAATTGACTCGTAGAGCTCTCGCCAATAAATACGTCTTGCGTATCTGTGCATCCTGATGAATTATCTGTTGCTAAGAGGGTATAGTCACCCGAAGCTGAAACGTTTGGATTTACGGTATTGCTTCCATCGACTAAAAATCCATCAACAGTGCTCCATGACAATGAGTAGCTCTTTGAATTGTTTACCGTGACGTTTTGAATAGGAATAACAGGATACAAACAACTTAAAGTGTCTTGAAATCCAATGGTAATAGATGGTGTGGTGAAGTTTTCTGCGATTGTCGTATTTCCGGAAGATTGACATCCGTTAGAGTTGTCTACAATCGTAAGGGAATAATCACCCGCGGAATTTACAACGATTTCTCCGGTTCCTTGTCCTGAAACAATACCAGGGCCACTCCAATTGTAGGTGGCAGCTCCTGCGTTTGTTATGGAATTAATAGTGGAAGTCGGAGTGATACAATCTAATCCGTTAGGTGAACTAAGATTTAAAGTCGGAACATCGAAATCAGCATTAACAATAATGGTTTCACTGTCGAAACAATTACTGTTCAATGTTGCATTGACAGTATAGGTTCCTGCAGCGGCTACATTAATACTTGGCGACGTTGCACCACCGTTAATGGTTCCGCCTATTGTAGTCCAATTGTAAGCGGTGTTTGGGAATCCGTTTACGACAGCCGATAAGTTCCCATTTGGATTAAAGCAATTCAACAAGATAGATCCGCCAGTTATGATCTGGAAGTCAGAATAATCGGCAACTATAGTTATGGTATCCATTGCCTGACAAATTCCCTGATAGTCAGTTAGCACAGAATAAAAGCCAGGAGAAGCTACTCCAACATTGAAGGCATTGGTGGGTGTGTTGAAACTACCCTCAGAGGTAATCCAAAAGAACGTAACACCATTAATATTACTAATTGAATTAATTGAGGTGACAGGATTGGCGCAGTTAATATCAGATAAAGCAGTTGCTTCGACGGAAAGAGGCTCAACAGTTACTACGAATTCTTGTTCTGAAATGACACCACAAATATCGGTGTATACAACTTGATAGGTTGTTGTTTCATCGGGGGTTGCAACCGGACTTGCGCCTGTAGATGTGCTAAGTGCTGTTGTGGGTGTCCATACAAACGTTCCGTTTACATCGGCTCCACTTACAGTCAAGACAGCTGCTGCTCCAGGGCATATAGTCACCTCGTTTGTAGTGTTAAGAATGTCGGGCGTCAGACACACGCTTTGAATGTTTGAAAGACCTCCCGTACCAGCAGTGAATCCCCAGTTTACTAAATTTTCTCCGCTGAACACGGAGTTAATAATATCTACCGTTGTTTGTAATCGAAGTTCACAATCAAAGTATACCGAAAAAATCGTGTTAATTGGATCCCAAATAAGTCTAACGGGATGATATTGGCCATCTTCTGTGTTCGCATTGAACGCAGCCATTTGAACAGGACCGCCAAGGTTGTCAATTGTGTTGTGATTTACATTGCCATTTCGCTGAATAGCAATGTGGTCGTATCCCGGATCTGAGTATGGATTCGAGTTTTGATAAGTATCAAATTCAACGGCGAAACTCGTTCCGAAGTTCAGATATCCCATACCTCCGCCACTCGCTCCAATAGCTGCTGTACCTTGAGTATGCATTACAAAGCAAATTCCGTCTGCACCGTTAATATCAACGTTTCCAAGAAACATTTCAAATGCAATGTCGAAGGGTTGATTTAAATCGATTTGATCTGCATACCAAACTGTTCCGTTCTGCGTGCCAAGGTTTGGAGTAAGCTGATAACAGTCGTTACCTGTTGCTGTTGCTGAGCCGTTTAGAAAATATGCTTGTCCAAAAGAGTGAGAAACAGCAAAAATGAGCGCGAGAAATAAGATGTGTTTTTTCATATGAGCAATGCGAGAAGTAAATATACGCATTTACTTCATTCCACGCTCTTTTCTCAGTTGATCGTAAGCCTCTTGAACTTTAATAAATTTCTCTTGCGCAGCCTTCTGGTATTCATCTCCCAAATCTTTTACTTTATCGGGGTGGTATTTCATAGCCATTTTACGGAAGGCTTTTTTCACTTCATCATCGGTGGCTGTCGCTTCTATTTCTAAAATTTTATAAGCCGATGCAGCATCCTTGTAGAACATGGCTTGAATACTCTCGTAATCCTTTTGACTAATGTTCAAGTCGTGTGCAATTTGCTTTATCAATTCTGCCTCTGCCTTTGCAACCTGACCGTCTGACTTCGCAATTCCAAATAAGTAATGAAGCAATTGCAAGCGCATAGGGTGTTCCATGAAGTCGCGAATTTGATGACAGACTTCGCGAACTGGAATGTCTTTGTTCAACAATTCTTTCAAAATTCCAATTTGCTCTGCCGCGGCAGCTGTGCCAAATTGTTTGTCGAAAAACTCTCGAATATATTGAAGCTCACTTTTCATAAGCTTGCCATCTGCCTTCATTACAGCAGCAGACAAAACCAAAAGAGCAGAAGAGAAGTCACCACGTTGCGTATGGCGAGCATACGCTCTTGGACGAGCGCCCTCTTGCTGTTCTTGTGTGCTCAACGATTTGTCTTCGGCCATGTAGCCAACTGCAAATCCTATCAATCCGCCAATTGGTCCGCCTAAAGCCCAACCAATTGCGCCTCCAACCCATTTCGCAAATGCCATAATTTATTCTATAATAATTCCAACCGGACAATGGTCCGACCCCATAATTTCATTCATAATGAACGCGTCTTTCACGTGTGGAAGAAAATTCTCACTCACCAGGAAGTAATCAATTCTCCAACCAACATTCTTCGCACGCGAGTTGAATCGCGCGCTCCACCAACTGTATTTCACCACTTCCGGATAAAAATGTCTAAATGAATCCTTGTATCCAGATGAAATGAAAGTTGAAAGCCCATCGATTTCACGTTGAGTATATCCCGCGCTCTTGTTGTAATTGCTTTTCGGATTGGCTAAGTCAATGGCTTGATGGGCCACGTTCAAGTCTCCGCACAATACAACAGGTTTTGTTTTTTCTAAATTCTGAAGGTGCTTAAGCAAATCGGCATCCCAAGTCTCTCTATAATCCAAGCGAGCCAATTCAGATCCGCTATTCGGTACGTAGGTATTCACCAAGAAAAATTTGTCATATTCCGCCGTAATAATTCTTCCTTCCTGATCATGCTCTTCAATGCCTAATCCGAAAGTCACGCTCAATGGCTTTTGCTTCGAGATTAACGCAGTGCCGCTGTAACCAGGCCGCACAGCAGAACTTGAGTAAATGTGATACCCCGAAATTCCTTGAAGTGCCTCTTGAACCTGCGCGTCGTTTGCTTTGGTTTCCTGTAAGCAAAGGACATCGGGATTCATGATTTGAAAATCTTCGAAGAAGGTTTTCTTCGTTATGGCGCGGACACCGTTTACATTGAATGAAATGAGTTTCATATTCGATTACATGTTTCTTCTGTACTGACCACCCACATTAAATAGGGTAGAAGTAATTTGTCCAAGCGAACAATACTTCACCGATTCCATCAATCGCTCGAACAAGTTTCCTTGACTAATGGCAATTTTTTGAAGTTCTATTAATTCTTCAGCCGCTTGCGCTTCAAATCCTTTTTGAAGGTTTGAAACGGTTTGAATTTGCATTTCCTTTTCTTCTTCAGTAGCGCGAATGATTTCTTTCGGAAGAATGGTTGGTGAACCTTTTGAAGAAAGGAACGTGTTCACACCAATAATTGGGAACTCGCCTGTGTGCTTCAATGTTTCGTAGTACAAACTTTCCTCTTGAATCTTTCCACGTTGATACATGGTCTCCATGGCTCCAAGAACTCCGCCACGCTCTGTGATTCTGTCAAACTCTGTCAATACGGCTTCTTCAACCAATTCAGTAAGTTCTTCAATAATGAATGAACCTTGCATTGGATTTTCGTTTTTCGCTAATCCCAATTCGCGGTTAATGATCAATTGAATGGCCATTGCTCTGCGAACACTTTCTTCCGTTGGAGTGGTTATAGCTTCGTCGTAAGCGTTGGTATGTAAACTGTTGCAATTGTCATAGATAGCATACAATGCCTGAAGCGTTGTGCGAATATCATTGAAGTCAATTTCTTGCGCGTGTAAACTTCTTCCGGAAGTTTGAATGTGGTATTTCAACATCTGCGCGCGAGCATTCGCTCCGTACTTTTTAGCCAAAGCCTTCGCCCAAATGCGACGAGCGACTCTTCCAATTACAGCATACTCTGGATCAATTCCGTTGCTGAAGAAGAACGAAAGGTTCGGACCGAATTCGTTAATGTCCATTCCTCTGCTCAAGTAATATTCAACATAGGTGAATCCATTTGCTAGAGTAAAGGCTAATTGAGTAATCGGATTGGCTCCGGCTTCAGCAATGTGATAACCTGAAATAGATACGCTGTAGAAATTTCTTACTTTGTGTTGAATGAAGTACGACTGCACGTCGCCCATTAAGCGCAATGCAAACTCAGTAGAGAAGATGCACGTGTTCTGTGCTTGGTCTTCTTTCAAGATATCTGCTTGAACCGTTCCGCGCACTACGCTCAACGTTTCAACTTTTATTTTTTCGTAAACCGAAGCCTCTAAAACTTCGTCTCCTGTGCAACCAAGAAGCATCAAGCCTAGTCCGTTGTTTCCTTCCGGAAGTGGACCTTGATAAGTGGGACGTGCTAATCCTTTTGCATCCCACTTCGCTTTTAGCACCGCTTCAACTTTCGCTTCTAGTTTGTTTTCACGAATGTACTTTTCGCACGCTTGATCAATAGCAGCGTTCATGAAGAAGGCGAGGAGCATAGGCGCTGGACCGTTGATGGTCATAGACACCGAAGTCTTCGGATCAGACAAATCGAATCCGCTGTAGAGTTTCTTCGCATCGTCGAGGCAGCAGATACTAACCCCCGAGTTACCCACTTTTCCGAAAATATCTGGACGGTATCCAGGGTCGTTTCCATAAAGCGTCACACTATCAAACGCAGTAGACAAGCGCTTTGCAGGCATGCCCAAACTCACGTAGTGGAAGCGACGATTTGTTCTTTCCGGTCCGCCTTCACCTGCGAACATACGCGTTGGATCTTCGCCTTCACGCTTGAATGGGAAGAGACCTGCGGTGTAAGGGAATTCACCCGGAACATTTTCTTGAAGGGACCACTTCACAATGTCGCCCCATGATTTGTATTTTGGAAGAGCCACTTTCGGAATGCGCGAATGGGAAAGCGATTTCGTAGACGCTTCCATTTGAATTTCTTTGTCGCGCACCTTGAAGGTGAAAATTTCTCCGCTGTATGAAGCTTTCTTTGCTTCCCAGTTTTGAAGAAGGTTCCACAAGTGTGGATCGAAATCCATTTTAATTCGGTCGAATGAAGCCTCCAAATGTTTGATGGAAATTTCATTGTTCTCGTTGGTCTCTCCTTCGCGAAGCGCGGTGAGCGCGATGTTCAGTCCGTATAGTTTTTCAGCGATCTCGGATTGCTTGTTTACCCAGGCGTCGTATGCGCGATTGGTTTCAGCAATTTCAGAAAGGTAGCGTGTGCGGTTAGGTGGAATAATGTACACCTTCTCGCTTTGCTCGGCGGTGAGTTCAAACGTTGTTTGAAATTTCGCTTGTGTCTTTTCATTCAACTTGTCAATGATCATGCGGAACAAGCTATTCGTCCCGGGGTCATTGAATTGCGAAGCAATAGTCCCAACCACAGGAAGACTGTCTTCAGGCACGTCCCACATTTGGTGGTTGCGAATGTATTGCTTGCGCACATCGCGCAACGCATCTAGCGCTCCGCGCTTATCGAATTTATTAATAGCCACGACATCTGCGAAGTCGAGCATGTCGATTTTCTCGAGTTGGCTGGCTGCACCGAATTCCGGAGTCATGATGTACAATGCGACATCGCTGTGATCCATGATCTCCGTATCGCTTTGCCCAATGCCGCTAGTTTCTAAAATGATGAGATCGAATTGGGCAACTTTCAACACGTTAACGGCTTCGGCTACGTGTTTGGAAAGGGCCAAGTTACTTTGACGTGTTGCAAGCGATCGCATGTAGACGCGGTCGTTTTTAATGGCGTTCATTCGAATGCGATCGCCAAGTAATGCACCGCCGGTCTTTCTTTTCGAAGGATCGACAGAGATGATGCCGATGTGCTGATCAGGAAAATCTAAAAGGAAGCGGCGAACGAGTTCGTCGACCATACTTGATTTTCCTGCTCCGCCTGTTCCGGTAATACCGAGAACGGGCGTTGATGAAGCTTTCGCTTTTTCCTGCAGCTGGGCAATAAACGCGGCGTGGTCTTCGGGGAAGTTTTCAGCTGCAGATATAACCTGCGCTAAACATGCGTCTTTTTTCGAAGCAATGTCTTCAATAGAATAATTCAATGTTTTTCCAGTTGGAAAATCACAGCGTTCAACCAAATCGTTGATCATGCCTTGAAGTCCCATGGCGCGTCCGTCATCTGGATGATAGATACGCGTAATGCCGTAATTTTGAAGTTCAGCAATTTCTTCAGGAAGAATTGTTCCGCCACCACCACCGAAAATCTTAATGTGTCCGCAGCCTTTTTCCTTCAATAAATCAAACATGTATTTGAAGTATTCTGTGTGACCGCCCTGATAGCTGGTCATGGCAATGGCTTGCGCATCTTCTTGAATGGCAGTGTTTACAACCTCTTCAACGCTTCTGTCGTGCCCCAAGTGAATGACTTCACATCCGGTAGACTGAATAATTCTGCGCATAATGTTGATGGCAGCATCGTGTCCGTCGAAAAGGGATGCTGCTGTTACGATGCGAATTTTGTTTTTTGGAGTATATGGAATGGCTTCTTGCATAGGTCTATTATAGAATTGCGAAATTACGAACGGACCGACGAATTTGATGGATTTCTATTCGTCAGTTTTCATTAAATTGAAATTAATAAGTTAAAGTTAGGTTTACCTTTATTTAACGCTTGGGAAACCTAGGTATGCCGGCAAGGTAATTTCTTTGTCATCATGCAAGAAGAAGTTGGAGTGAAATATGAATCACAGGGATTTGAGCAAGACTTTGCTCATTTTTCGAGGGCTTTCGCTCACCCGGCTAGAGTTTCAATTATTCTTGAGATGTTTAAAACGTCTGGTGTGGTGGAAGGAAGAGTGGTGGAAGTAGAGGGAATGTCTCCTTCTACTGTCATACAGCACTTGCGCGAAATGAAAAGAAGTGGCGTTATCGATGGAAGAATCTTCGGCCTAAGATCTAAATATTGGATAGTAAGAACTTGGTTAGAGTCTTTTGAAAAAACGTCGACCATGTTTTTTAATATTACAAAAGAATTACCTCAGTAATGCACATGTTGACATTTAACATTTTTCATTCGAGGACATTGTTATTGTTTGTCGGTTTGATTGTTTCAAGTCTAAGTCTTGCTCAACAGAAGAAAAAAGGTAACTATGCTTTCGATTTAGAGAGAAACAAGTATACCTATCTTTTAATTGGAAATACGTATTGGATAACATCCAATTTACGAACTTCATCTTTTTCTAACGGGGACGAAATTCTTGAAGTGTCTACTCCAGAGCAATGGATATCGGCTTGCTCGAATAACATCCCTGCTTATTGTTTCTATGACTTTAATTCGGCTAAGGCTGAGAAATACGGTGCGTTATACAATTTTAGTGCAATTTCAGACCCACGTGGTCTTAGCCCGAAAGGTTTTTTTATTCCAAAAGAAAACGATTGGTATAATCTAATTATGTACTTAGGAGGAAGAGATGTTGCAGGAACAAAATTGAAATGCGATAACAACTGGGGAAGGGAAGAAGAATACGAGCTAGCAAATTCAAGTCGAATGAATATATTAGGCTCTGCCGGAATTACAGAAAACGGTGAGTTTTATGAAGACGAATTATCTGCCTATTTTTGGTCTACATCCGTCTCTCTTTCAGGAAATCCAATTATATTCACACTTAATGAGCATTCAGGCAGTGTTGATGCTATGGAGCTCTCTAAGTGCGGAGGATATTCAATTCGTGCAGTTAAATCGAAATCATCGAATTAAAGTATCATTCCTCCACCAATCGTATTCAACGATTGTGGGTCTACGAGAATGAACGAACCCGTTGCTTGTTGCGAAAGGTAAGAGTCGAATGGAATCTCTTCGGAGGTCATGAATTCAACGACTCCAATTTCATTCAATTGCAGGGAAGTTGTAGGTTCATATTCCAAAGTTTCAACATTTATTTTCGACCGAATACCCGCAACCATAACCATGGCTTTTAGTGTTCCAATGCGCAAAATTAGTTTTTGTTGCGCAACAAGTGGTTTCTCTTGGAACCAACACACCTTCGCAACGAATAAATTCGACTTTACGCATGGTTGCGTGGACAAGGTTAAAACGTCTCCTCTTGAAATATCAATATCATCACTCAATGTTAATGTTATAGACTCTCCGTGAACAGCGACTTCCTTACTTGTTTCACCAACATAAATGTTTGTAATCGTCGATTTTTTATCGGAAAGCGCAACAGAAACCTCATCGCCAAAACGAAATCCGTTTCCCGCAATACGTCCTGCGTATCCTCTGAAATCTTGAAACTCGAATTTTTGTGGACGAATTACGTATTGAACGGCTAATCGAGTAGGAGATTGTAAGTGATCTTGTGCGAGGTCAATATTTTCTAGGGTTTCAATTAATGTTCCTCCCACATACCAAGGCATTTGTTCACTGGGGTTAATGACATTATCTCCCCCGAGCGCACTGATGGGAATGAAGTCGCATGTTGAGACATGAACTGTTTTAAGTAACGTTTGAAAATCAGCAACAATAGAATAGAATTTTTCTTCCGAGAATTCAATCAAATCCATTTTATTTACGCAAACAACAAGATGTTTAATGCCCAAAAGTGAGGACAAAATAGTGTGTCTGCGGGTTTGTTCTAAAATTCCTTTTCGAGCATCGATAAGTATAACTGCCGCATTTGCCGTAGACGCTCCAGTGACCATGTTACGGGTATATTGAATGTGTCCAGGGGTGTCTGCGATAATGAATTTTCTTTTTGGCGTGGCGAAATATCTGTACGCAACGTCAATAGTAATTCCTTGCTCGCGTTCTGCTTTCAATCCGTCTGTATACAATGATAAGTCGATGTAGTCATAACCTTTACTCTTACTTTTTAACTCAATAGCAGAGAGTTGGTCTTTGAAAATCTTTTTACTGTCGTAAAATAGACGACCGATGAGCGTGCTTTTTCCGTCGTCTACACTTCCAGCTGTTGTAAAACGCAAAATATTTTCCATTATATCTTTTTCTCAATTTGTTCGTTTACGTTATTCATTAACAACTTCATTGGTTCCAATTTCATCATTAAGTTTTTCGCCACATCAGATGCTTGAATCTTTAATTCAGGGACTGCCACCGATTCCCAAAGTTCTCCTTTTAAGTTCACACCAAGTGTGTAGAAATTGGGGAGTGTCTCATTATTCGAGTCAATGATTTCATGGGTACCTAGGTCAATTCGAGTTCCTAGTTTGAGTTCATCTTGACTGAGCATGCCGCTTAAATAAAGTTTGTTCAATAATGAGTTTTCCGTTTCCATTAAATTCGTTTGCGGTCCGGTGCAATTTATAATTCGAGATACTTTGATTGACTTGAATTTTTTGGATTTTTTGTTAAAAAGTTTTACATCAAGATGAGTGCCTTTATCGGAAATTTTGTGAATGCTACCAGCAATCACATATAGTTTTTTATTAATGCGCAAATTTTGAATCTTTCGATAGCTATGCGGAGCAATGCGGTGTCTTGAAACTCCCCAGATGTGTCGCAAGTGACGCATGAATGATTGTCTTTCGGCAACGTTTAGTTTCTTCCAAATTTCTTGGGTTTTGCTTCTAAGTGCATCTACAATTGGTTCAGAGGTGATTCCTAATTTATTCAATTTTTTCACCTTGATGTTGACTTTACGAAGAAGATGAGTCAGCGAAAAATTCGGGTCGTTTAAATCAACGTCGAAGATGTATGCAATGTTGTTGTGAAGGTGGGGAATGACATTGAATCCATTCGGAGAAACTGCATATATTTTATTTTGAAAATGATTTTCAACAAGACCTAGTGTTGTATCAACCATTGTCAATCCATTCCCAATGATAAGAATATTTAAATCTGAATCTAAATTAGCAATAGTCTCTGGTTTCCAAGGGTTTTGAAAGTATCGTTTGTTTTCGAAATCTATTTTGTCTTTTAAAACTTTATTGCTCGGAGTTTGGTTTCCAGTGGCAAGAACCACATGTTTGGCAATTATTTCTTCTTGTTGTTCTGTTACCAAATAGAATTGACTATTATCAATATTCACTCCTTCAACGTAAGAATAAAAGCACTGAATTGTTATGCTTTTGATTAATGCCAATTCAAGTGTTTCGTTCCAGATAGAAGTTAAATATTGACGGTATATTTCTCTGGGTAAAAATGAGTTAGCTAAGGCCTCTCGGCTATACAAATGGAAATCGTTGTGCGTGCATACCCAATTCAGAAAATGATCGGGGTCTTCGGGAAATGCACTCATCCTTTTCGCAGCAACATTCAGTAAGAACGAGTAAGAACTTGGCTTATAAGCTATGCCTTTATTGAACGAATCTTGTCTATCAAGGATAGCAATAGTGCAAGGCTCTTCAGTCTTTCTCACAAGATTCGCTAAGACCATGGTCCCTGAGAATCCGGCTCCAATTATTGCTATATCGGCCTTTGTTCTTTTCATATCAATGAATCAAAAATACCCTTGTTTTTTTCTGTCTTCCATTGCTGTTTCGGATCGAGCATCGTCGCTTCTTGTTCCTCTTTCCGTTACATCAGAAGTTGCTATTTCTGAGATAATATCGTCAATGTTATTGGCAATGCTTTCTACAGCGCCAGTGCATGTAATGTCTCCTATTGTTCTGAATCTAACATGCTTAGGAAATACTACTTCATTAGGTTGTAGAGGAATGAAATCAGACTCTGCCAACAAACTTCCTCGTCTTTCAAACACATTTCTTTCATGACTGAAATACAGAGATGGTAATTCAATTTTACGTTCTTTGATATAATTCCAAATATCTAATTCTGTCCAATTGCTTAAGGGGAAAACGCGGAAATGTTCCCCGAATTTTTTTTCAGCATTGAAGATATTCCAAAGTTCTGCTCTTTGATTTTTAGGGTCCCATTGCCCAAAGGCATTTCGGTGCGAAAAAAAACGTTCTTTGGCGCGCGCTTTTTCTTCATCTCTTCGCGCACCACCTAGTGCAGCGTCGAACTGAAATTCAGCAATTGAGTCGAGAAGTGTTATGGTCTGCAGCGCATTGCGACTGGCAAATGGTCCCGATTCTTCTGTGGCTTTTCCTTCATCGATGGATGTTTGCACATAGCGCACAATGAGTTCAGCATTGAGTTCTTTCGCCAAATTATCTCGAAAGGTTAAAGTCTCTTGAAAATTGTGGCCAGTGTCTATGTGAAGCAGAGGGAATGGAATTGCAGCAGGCCAGAAAGCTTTTTGAGCCAAATGTGTCATGACAATGCTATCCTTTCCCCCAGAAAACAGCAATACGGGTTTGTCAAATTGTGCGGCCGTTTCTCGCAAAATATAAATTGATTCAGCTTCTAATTCTTCTAAATGGTTCATGATTGTTTACTCTCTAATTGAATATTGTTCAGAATAAAATCAACAGATTCTCGAACAGTTTGGTTGGTATTGTCTAAGGTGAAGTTCGCGAATTCAGGAACATTAAACGCACTGTCAATTCCTGTGAATCCTTTTATTTCTCCACTACGTGCTTTCGCATAAAGACCTTTTACATCCCGGCGTTCGCACTCCTCGAGCGATGTAGAGAGGTAGACAGAGAATAATTTTTCAGATGGAATAATTGTTTTTACAATATCTTGAGCTTCCTTGTTTGGAGTTATTAAACAACAAATTACACAGACACTCGATTTTAAAAAAAGGTTGGCAACTTCTGCCGCTCTTCGTACATTTTCAATTCGATCTTCGTCTGAGAATCCCAAGTTGTTGTTCAAACCAAATCTCAAATTGTCACCGTCTAGCAGCGCTGTAACAATTCCCTTATTCTCTAAAACCTGCTTTAGTTCTTTGGCAATGGTAGATTTACCTGATCCGGAAAGTCCCATGATCCAAATTACTTTAGGAAAAAGTTTCATTGGAACAAATGCACTGACATTGGTTTCAACTTCAAAGGGGTATATATGATTCGAACTCACTTTAATAGGCGTTTTTATCTCCTTGAAAAATCAAAATTACTGTTTTAAAGACAATTTTCAGATCCGTATACAGCGAATAATTCTCGATATACCAAGCATCGAACTCAACACGTTTTTTCATCTTATCAAGGTTAGAAGTGTTACCTCTAAATCCGTTTATTTGTGCCCAGCCAGTTATTCCTGGGCGAACTGAATGTCTGAACATGAAATGTTCAAGTTGAATTCGATACGATTCAGTATGCTCTATCATGTGAGGTCTCGGACCTACTACACTCATGTTTCCAATTAATACGTTGAAAAACTGAGGCAATTCATCGAGGCTTGTTTTTCTTAAAAATTTCCCCACAGTGGTTATGCGAGAATCAGATGTTGTTGCCTGCAATTCCGGATTCGAATTGTCAAAGGTCATTGTGCGAAACTTGTAACAAACAAAGTTCTTTTCATTCATCCCTGTTCGAAATTGTTTGAAAAAAACAGGGCCTTTAGAATTGAGCTTAATGGCAATTGCAATGATTGGAAATACGAATGGAGTTAGAATACACAATGCGACAATAGAAAAAAACAGATCGAACAGACGCTTCGCAAAACGTACTCCTAAATTTTCCATAGGCTCTTGTCGAAGCTTAATGACCAATACATTATTGAAGTACTCAAAGTCTAATTTCCGCGACAGGGCGCCTGAAAACTCTGGAACAATCCTTAACTTAATGAATCGATCAGAACAGAATTGCTGAAGCACGGAGATTTCGTTCACATCCGATAAGTTCACCGCGCAATAGAGTTCGTCAATTTGTAAATCGTGGGTGTCTGTTTTTGGATGATCCATAATTTCACCAAGATTCCTTATTTCTGACGTCTCAACCATTGAGTTAAAAACGCCCAAAACTTTAAATCCATATTGTGGGTTACTAGTCATAAAATGAAACAACTTTTCAATCGCATCATTGTTTTTATAAAATGCAACTCGAAGAAAGTTCTTTCCTGATGTTCGGTACCTTTTAAGCAAAATGAATTCAATAAATCGAAGCACACTTAAAACCAAGAACAGTAGACCAAGTGTGGCAATAGTTTGTAATTGATTATTTCCAATTGAATGATTGAAAGTATGCAAAAGAAAATATACTGTAAGGCAGGTTATGAATTGGTACAAATGAAGTTGCCCTATTTTGCTTAATCCAATTATTCGATTGGTAAATGCCGATTGGAACAGGAAGAAAGACAAAGCCCATGCAAGGGAAAAATTAGAAATGTTAGAGTTTGAAAAGTCGAATAATGTTGCACTTTTTACTATCTCAAAGGACTTGGTCGCAACAAAAATTATCACAAAGTCTACAAATAAAATGAAGGCGTTAATGTATTTGAAGTAACCTTTTGAGTGCATAGAGTGCATAGTTTAAACAAAGTTCAAAACAGACAGATTTAGGGGAGCGAAGCTACGAGAATTAACATTTCCGCAAGGTTAAGGCAATCATAACGAATTGTAAACTGCAGGAAAAACAGAATTTTGTAAATGAAAACTCGACTGGCGATTTTGCTGATTAGGAAACAATGAGTTAACCTAATGATAATATGCAGAAGGTTGATATTCGGGATGTGGAAATTATTTTTGTACTGAAAATTACACTATGAAAAAGTCTATTCTATTTTTATCTGCCCTTACCTTATTGTTTTCTTCGTGCGAGAAGGAAGAGAACTCAGCATCATTCCCTTATTTACCTGAATTAAACGAGAACTTGGTGCTCAGAACAGAAGAGGACGCAACTACATTGGTTTCTTTTTTCACAGCAAGTCCAGATCAGCTTTGTGGGTTCAGTGATTCATCTTTTGATTCCTCTACGAACACCTATACACTCTCTTTTAATGGTTTTAATTGTGATGGTGACATACAAAGATCCGGAGTGATTTCAGCGCAATTGTTGGTCGGATCAAATTGGAATGACCTTGGTTCACAAATTAAAGTTAGTTTCATAAATTACGCTATAAGTATTTCAAATACAGGACAAACGGCGGTGATTAACGGAGAGAGGCTATTCACAAACCTTTCTGGAAGTCAAGATATTAATAACTTGCAAATAGGAATCGGAGAGATCAAAAATGCTTGTTCAGGAGTTATCTCTGTCGAAGTCAGTGGAGAGTCTTATATGAGCTGGAATGAATCATACACTCGTTCATTAAGAAAATTAGATTTTGGAAACTTTGTTTCTGTAACCAAGCCTTCAAGCTCAGGTTTGCCATATGCAAATGTTATTCGTTGGGGAACAGACAGTAAGGGCGGAAGTTATTACAACACGGTAGAAGACTCTATTCAAGCAAAATTGTGCTTTGGAATATGGAAGAAATTTGATGGTAAGTATGTCATTTATTCCGATGCGAATAATGGTCCAACTCAGTTGATTCTTGGATACAACAATTCTAACGCTCCCATTACGTCGAATTGTGAATCCGCGAAACTTAAAGTTCTTTGGGTAAATGATTTAGGACAAACGGTTGAATCGTTCCGCGTCATTTACTAAGTTTGCACATGTTTAGATTTCATTTATTGACCTCTCTAATTGCGAGAATATCGTTTATTGGTTTTTGTTCAGCTGCCTTTATTGGCTGTGTTAAGCATGAGAATTTGCTTCGACTGCAAAACTCCACATCAACAAGTTCTGAAATTGCAGCTCCTAATTATCTCATAGACGTTCAAGACCAAATTCACATTGAAGTAAAGGCTCTTGATCCACTAACTTCATATTTCTACAATATAAAATCTGAGCACGAAAGTGACCCATACAATGAAGCTTCACTGGCCTTGAATAGCCTCGTTGTGAATGCGCAGGGTGAAATTAACTTCCCCAAGTTAGGTGCAGTGAAAGCAATCGGTCTCACGGTAAGTCAATTGGAAACCCAGCTTTCAGACAGTCTAAAAAATTATTTCACATTGGTTTATGTTAAGGCCAAAGTGGTTAATATGAAGTTTACAGTTGGAGGAGAAGTGAAGCAACCCGGTTCAAAAGTGATGATTCGTGATTATTACACTGTTACCGAGGCTATTGCCATGTCGGGGGAACTTACAGATTTTGCGGATTTATCAAATGTGCGCGTGACAAGAAAGGAAAACGGGGTATTTAATACACACGTGCTTGATCTGCGCAAAGCAGACTGTATGAAAGACCCTTTTTTCATTATTAGGCCGAATGACGAGGTTTATGTTCAACCGACCCGAATGAAAGCTTTGGAATCGAATTTATCTCCAATGAGAACTATGTTGTTGTTTCTAACCACAACATTCGCGATTTTAAGACTTTTTTGATATGAAGAACAATGAAAATCCATTTCAGGAAGAACGAGCCGATATTTCTGGTTTTTTCAGAAGACTTCTTGCCCTTTGGCCAATTTTTTTGCTGTCTATTTTTGTTTTTCTGGCGGCTGCATACATGGCCAACCGCTATCTGCGCCCGAAATTTAAAATTGGTGCAACCATCATTCTTCGAGATGAGAACAATAGCTCTATGGGAGCTGAAAACATTATTGAGGGACTTGAACTCTTTGCGGGAAAGAATAATTTAGAGAATGAAATAGGGGTATTGAAGTCATACTCTTTAACAAGACAAGCTGTTCTTAACTCCAATTTAGAAGTATCTTATTTTTCGAAATCATTCCTGAAAGTTACCGAACGCTTTGCGGAATTTCCATTTATGGTTTCTATTAACAAAGAAAAATTGCAAGCCACGGGAATCCGGTTCTTTGTGAAGAACACTTCAGATTCTACGTTCGTTGTTGAATACAAAAGTGACAAGTTCGATTATTTTAATTTTCAAACTGAAAAGACAGTAAAAAACAATTCAAATACTACATTAGAAGGAGAGGTAGTCGGTGTTTATGGAAAGCCAATTGATGTAGATGGATTAGCTGTTACGTTAACGAAGAAGCCTTTCAATGAATCATTCATTGCAGAGGACGAATCTGTTTTCTTCGTAATAAATAATATAGAAGATCTGATTGAAAGTTACCGGAAAGATTTATTTATTCAGCCAATAAATCAAGAAGCTTCTATACTTTCCGTTCAATTGGAACGACCTTGTATAGATAAAGAGATTTTGTTTTTAAATAATTTATGTAGGGCATTTATAGAACGCGGATTGTCAGAAAAGAATGAGGTTGCAATTGGGACAATTAAATTTATTGAGGAGCAGCTCAATTCAGTGAATGATTCGCTCATAAATTCCGAGAATGAATTGGAATTATTCCGCAAGAACAATGAAGTAGCTGATTTAGCTCTCGAGTTTCAGCGTTCAAAGGAAATTGAATCTGGATTAATTAATGAATTGGCGAAGGAAGAATTACGATCAAATTACGTATCGTTCATCAAGCGAAACATTTCAAATAACTCCGTTGATTGGTCGAATGTGGAAAATTTGGGAATAGAAGACCAAACGCTGAATGTTATGCTTATTGAGCTCCGTAAGTTGCAACAAGAGGTTACAAGTCTTCAAGGTTCGGTAAGCAATTTACATCCAGGCCTAAAAACGGCAGTGCAACAAGTTAACAACCTGAAGAGTGCCATAATCAGCCATGTTAATGGTTTAGAAAAATCGTCTTCAATGAATAAAACCGCTATTCAAAGTAGAATAGGAGAGGTGACGAGTTTTTATGGGGCGATGCCTGAAAATCAACGACAACTCATCGACCTCGAACGCAAATTCAATTTGAATAATGTCATGTACACGTACCTTATTCAAAAGAAGTCAGAGGCTCAGATTGCAAAATCGTCTAATACAGCAGACACGAAGTTCTTAGATGAGGCGCGATTAATTGATAAAACAGCCACGTTTCCGAAACCATTGATGTTCTATCTCATTGCATTGTTTTTAGGTATATTCTTGCCGGTTTTCATTGTTGTGTTGTCAGATTTAATAAATACGCGAATTACAGATAAAAAAGATTTACAAAATCTATCGGTTCCGTTGTTGGGTATGATTGGACATAATTACACGTCTTCGCAGATGCCGTCCGTTGATTTTCCGCGTTCAAGCATTTCAGAATCACTGAGATTACTTAAAATAAACTTGCAGTATCTTTTTCCTGGAAAAACGAAGCGAGTGATTGGACTAACCTCTACAGTTAGTGGTGAAGGAAAGACATTTGTGTCTATTAATTTGGCTGTGTCCTTGGCTATAACGGGTTCTAAAACCTTATTGTTGGCAACAGATATGCGAAGACCTCGAATTCATAAAGTGTTTAACATTCCGAATTCATTTGGACTTTCAAATTATCTGGTAAGCGATGTTACCTTGGACAGTGTAATACAGCCTTCGGGTATTGAAAACCTCGATATTATGCTGTCGGGTCCAATTCCCCCGAATCCATTCGAATTACTTTCGTTGGAAAAGATGGGAACTATGATTGAGGAGTTAAAAGATAAATACGATCATATAATTATTGACTCAGCTCCAATTGGATTAGTGGCAGATTATTTTGCTGTTAACGACAAGGTAGACGCTACTATCTTCATCTTACGTCATAGTTATTCGCAGCGGAAGTTTGTTTCGGAAATTCTTGAATTGCAACAAGCTAATAGAATTAAAAACCCTTATCTCCTCATGAACGACTACAAAGAATTCAGCGCGAAATATGGTTATTATGGTGCATACAGATACAAATACGGATATTCGTATTCAAATTACTATTATAGCGACAAAGATGAGGCTTCAGATCGAGAGAAGAACTTTTTCCAACGATTGATCAAGCGATTCAAATAATTTCTTTGTTATGAAAAAAAATGAAAAGGTAGAACTCATTCGAGTGTGCCCCAGTTGTCGTGGGCATTTGAATGAGTTGAATAAGAGCTTGTGCTGTTCTTCTTGTAATGCACAGTACAAGCAATTAAGTAGTTCAGATGTGCTGCTGAATAAATCCCATTCATTACTTAATTATTATGAGAATGGTGAGTATAAACCGCAACAGATTAATAAGCGTAAACTGCCAACCCCGGAGGAACGGTTGTGGTCTAATTCAAGTAAGCGCTGTATTCGGAAGTTACTTCAAGAAGTGAATCCGGACGATTCGAGTAAAGTTGTCCTTAATTTGGGGGCTGGCATTGAAAAGATTTTCATTTCAGCATTTTCGAGTTACAAGACTATTTTGAAGCTGGGATTACCCACTCGTGGAAAGGTAGATATTATTGGAGATGCAGAGGAATTGCCCGTTGCTTCTGAAGCAGTAGACGCGTACTTATCTTCTTCCGTTATAGAGCACGTTAAGAACCCCGATAAAGCTGTAGCAGAGATGTTTCGTGTATTGAAGAAGGGTGGTGTAGTATATGCCGAAATTCCGTTCATGCGTGCTTACCATATGGCACCTTGGGATTATCAACGCTATACCATCAGTGGTATAGAGGCGTTGTTTGAACGTCACGGATTTACATTGGTTGAAAAAGGTATCTGTTCAGGTCCGTTTACAGCTTGGGCGCTTTTTACGCGTGACTTTTTCGTTGTGATTATGCCAATTGGAATTTTGAAGAAGATGGCGCGAGTATTTTTCTCATGGACCTTGCATCCTGTAAAGTTTCTTGACCGTTTCGTTGAAAACAAGAAGTGGGCGAATTTTCTAGCGTGTAATTTTTATTACTACGGAAGAAAGTTTTAATTTCTATTTTTAAGTTTAAAGCATAAAAAAAAGGTGTCCTTTCGGACACCTTTTCTCTTTCTTAGAGAAGAAATATTAGTTGTGATCAACCATTAAGTTGTTCGACTTAACCTCAACACCGTTAGAGATAGAAACGATGTAAAGACCGTTCTCTAAAGATGAAGTGTTGAAGAAGAATTCGTTTAATCCACCAGCAACTGTTTGACGAGTTTGGCTAACCAATTGTCCTGCTAAGTTGAAGATAGAGATAGTAGCAGTTCCTTCGTTGTTAAACTCGACAGAGAACATAGTTTGCTCGTTTGCAGGGTTAGGGAAGATCGCTACGTTTTCGAAATCGAATTGTGTAGCCTCGATAGAACGCTCAGTAGCAACAGCCTGTGGAGCCATGTATGAAGCGTAGTTACCTAAATCGTAGTTAGTAGCTTGTGGGTTGTAGTTCATCCAAGGAGATAAAGCAGAAGCACCCCAGTTACCACCTAAACCACGGTAAGCAACTGAATTGCTTAAACCAGCAGCACCTAAACCTGTAGGTAGAGTAGCTAAACGCGCAGCTGTGAAGCTAGCACCAGTAGCCAATGGATTACCAACTTTAGCAGCGAAGTTACGTGCGAAAGAAGCTCCAGAAGCGTTCAATGCAGTTCCGTATGGGTTTTGATATTTAAGAGCACTCCACTCCAATTCAACGTTGTTGTTAGCAGCAGCCCAATCAGCAATTGCAAAACCAGCAGGAACAGTTCCAGCAGTTGAGTAAAGAACACCACCAGAAACAGAACCACCAGCTGGGTTAATGTTCGACCATACGTTGTTAGCGAAAGTAACAGAAGTAGCAGCACCTGTATTGTTAGCAACAACATCAGATAATGTTGTATTACCATCTAACAATAAACCTTTAGGCCATCCAACAAACACACTGTTGTGAATACCAATTTGAGTGCTACGACGTAAGTGAGCAGCTGTAGCGTAGTTAGAAGAGATTGTAGTCACAGCAGTACCCGCGTTGTTTGGGTTATAAGGACCGAAAAGTGCGTAGTTTGTAAAGGTAGCCTTTGTGCGTGGAGTAGCAGTGGTTCCGCCAGAGTTGTTATCAGATTCGAAACCATTAGACTTAGAAACGTCAGCAACGTTAGGGTCAGAAATACCAATTCCCCACTGGTTGAAACCAGAGAAACCATTGTCAGCATCGAACATATCATCTACAGTGTTGTAAGCGATTAAGTAACGAGAGTTAACAGTTCCACCGAACCACTCGAAAGAGTCATCACCATTGTAAGAAACCTGAATGTGGTGAAGAACAGTGCCAGCACCTACAGAACCCATAGTTAAACCGTTGATTTCTTGGTTTGGATTCAAAGCGATACCCGAGAACTCGATACGAACGAATTTGATAGTTCCGCTGTTGTCATTTGGGTTAGTTCCACCGTGGAATGCACCGTAGTTACCTTCCAATTGAACGTTGTTGCTAATGTTGTTAGGTGAAGAACCGCAAATAACCAAACCACCCCAGTCACCAGCAGCACGCTGTCCAGCAGGTAATTCTGAAGTAAAGATGATAGGATCTGTGTTTGTTCCGATAGCCTTCAATTTACCACCACGCTTGATGATCAAAGTACCTTTCGTTTCTTTGTCACCTTTGATTACTGTTCCAGCTGGAATGTTCAAAGTAGTTAAAGAATCTACATAAACATAACCTGTTAACAAATACTGGTTGTGCTTGCGGAAATAGAAATTCTTGTCGCTGTTACCATAGAAAGCGAAGTTTCCAGATACAGCATAAAGAGTATCACCAGCTCCGTTGTCAGAAACGTAGGTGAATGGGTGTTGAGCGAACGAAGCAGGGCTAGTGATAGCAATGTTGTCCACTTGAAGCTGTGCGCTTGCAGCAAATCCTAAGCTGCAAAGGGCAATAGATAAAAGTTTTTTCATTTGATAAATTATTTGTTTGATGCAAAATTCGCTTGTAAGTATATCTAAATTGTACTTCCATGGATTAAGAAATAATAAAAAAAAGCGTCACTTTCGCGACGCTTTATTACCGGAGTGTTATGAGAATGTTTCCTACAATTTGACCGTAAAACCGATGGTGAAGTAGCTACCTCTTTTGTAATTGTTGAAGATAACATCTTCCGAACTTTTGCTATCTAAAATGCCATCTTGATTGTAATCTTGAATGAAGT